>CAIKYO010000266.1 GCA_903831655.1 uncultured Burkholderiales bacterium | reverse complement strand
CGCATAGCAAATGACTAAAAAATAGGCATTTGGTACTGCGAAAAGCTTACTTATCTTCAACAAAAATTTGCCCTATTAATTGTGATTATTTTTTTGAAAATCAACATAGGCTAACTCTAGACCTTGCTCCAAACCAATCTGAGCATCCCACCCTAAACGATTCAACCTCCCCGAATCCATCCACTTCCTAGGAGTGCCATCGGGCTTGCTGGGATCAAAGCTGATGTTGCCTTGATATCCAATTGCTTTGGCTACGGCGCTTGCCAACCCTGCAATAGTGACATCCGATCCATAGCCCACATTAATGTGGCTTTGCATGGGTTCTGTTTGACTATCGTACGTTGCTTTATCTAATTGCATGACAAAGACCGATGCGGCAGCCATATCGTCCACGTACAAGAACTCTCTTCTTGGGGTTCCCGTTCCCCAAATGACTACTTCAGGAGCGTTGGCTACTTTAGCTTCGTGGAACCTTCTAATGAGGGCTGGGATCACGTGGCTATTTTCTGGATGGTAATTGTCACCAGGGCCATACAAGTTGGTCGGCATCACTGAGCGGTAGTCCACCCCATGGGATTTTCCGTACTGGCGGTTATAGCTTTCACACATCTTGATGCCGGCAATTTTGGCGATGGCATAGGGCTCATTGGTCGGCTCTAACTTGCCCGTGAGCAATACATCCTCACTCATGGGCTGAGGTGCTAACTTGGGATAGATACAGCTTGATCCCAAGAACAAGAGTTTTTTTACTCCATGCACGAAAGCTTGATGAATGACATTGTTTTGCATCATCAAGTTCTCATAGATAAACTGACCAGGATAGGCATTGTTGGCATGGATGCCCCCTACTTTTGCAGCAGCTAGGTAGACTTGATAAGGTCTTTCTGTTTTAAAGAATAATTCAACAGCAGCTTGGTTGGTTAAATCGAGCTCTGCATGGGTTCTTGCAACGATATTGGAGTAACCCTGTGCCTGTAAATGACGCACAATGCTTGAGCCCACCATACCGCGATGGCCAGCAACATAAATCTTTTGATTGAGATCGCTTCTCACAGATTGGCTTTTCTGAACTTTATTTTTTAGCTCTCTTTACCCACCGCCACACTATGACCGTGCTTGAGTAACAAGGCATGTTGCTTGGCTTTGTCTAGGTCATTAGCCACCATCTCGACGATCATTTGATCGAGCGTGATTTCTGGAACCCAACCTAACTTTTCCTTGGCCTTGGTAGGATCACCCAAGAGGGTCTCCACTTCAGTAGGACGGTAGTAACGGGGGTCGATTTGCACAATCACATCGCCCACTTTTAAGGCTGGGGCTTTATCGCCTTCGATAGCGGCGACGATGGCCTTTTCATTTTCAGCTTGTCCTTCAAACTTGAGAGTGATTCCTAACTCTCTGGCACTACGGGTAATAAATTCTCTAACGGTGAACTGCACACCGGTTGCGATGACAAAGTCTTCTGGTTTGCCCTGTTGGAGCATGAGCCATTGCATGCGCACATAGTCTTTAGCATGACCCCAGTCACGCAGAGCATCAATATTGCCCATGTAAAGGCATTTCTCTAGACCTTGAGCGATATTGGCTAATCCTCTAGTCACCTTACGAGTGACAAAGGTTTCACCACGACGCTTAGACTCATGGTTAAAGAGGATGCCATTGCAGGCATAGATACCATAAGCCTCACGGTAATTGACTGTGATCCAATAGGCATACATCTTGGCTACGGCATAGGGGCTTCTTGGATAGAAAGGTGTGGTCTCTTTTTGAGGGATTTCTTGTACTAAACCATAGAGCTCAGAAGTCGAGGCTTGGTAAAAGCGGGTTTTCTTCTCTAAACCGAGAATGCGGATGGCTTCAAGCATTCTCAAGGGGCCAATCGCATCGACGTCTGCCGTGTACTCAGGAGACTCAAAAGAGACTGCTACGTGAGACTGGGCACCCAAATTGTAAATCTCATCAGGCTGAGTTTGCTGGATGATGCGTACTAAGTTGCTGGTATCAGTGAGATCACCATAATGCAGGATGAGATCTGGGTGATTGATGTGGGGATCTTGGTAGATGTGATCAATACGCTCGGTATTAAAAGAAGATGCGCGACGCTTAATGCCGTGAACGATATAACCTTTTTCTAACAAGAACTCAGCAAGATAGGAGCCATCTTGGCCGGTGATGCCGGTGATGAGGGCTATACGTTTAGTCATAATTATTATTCACTACGTCCATAGTTATCTTCAAAACGCACAATATCATCTTCACCCAGGTAGCTACCGGATTGCACTTCAATAATCTCTAGCGGTGTTTTTCCTGGGTTAGCCAAGCGATGGGTTTGGCCTTGCGGAATATACGTACTTTGGTTTTCAGTGAGTAGGATCACTTGATCGCCATTAGTAATTTCAGCAGTTCCTTTCACCACAATCCAATGCTCAGCTCTGTGGTGGTGCATCTGTAATGACAAACTGGCACCAGGTTTTACCTGAATACGCTTGACCTTAAAACGTTCGCCCTCATCTACGCTGTCATACCAGCCCCAAGGTCTGGCTACCTTGCGATGCAGGTTCTTCTCTTCACGCTGTTGAGACTCTAACTGGTTGACGATGTGTTTGACGTCTTGACTGTTTTTACGATCAGCTACGAGTACTGCATCAGCGGTTTCGACAATGATGAGATTTTCTACCCCTACTGCGCTTACTAAGCGGGTGCTGGCATGGACTAAGGAGTTTTTGGAGTTAGTGACGAGAGTATCGCCAGTAGTGACATTGCCATCTGGATCTTGTTTACCCACTTGCCATACTGCATCCCAAGCACCGAGATCATTCCAACCAGCATCAAGCTCAACCATCTTGATAGGGAATCTTGATCCAGGACATTTTTCAATGACGGCGTAGTCAATCGACTCACTTGGGATGGTGCTGAAGATTTCTTTATCAGGACGCACAAAAGTCGCTTGGTCTGATTGATCCGTTGTCCTGGCAACCCATGCAGTTTCGGTAGCACCAAAAATATCAGGGCGGAATTCTTTCAAGGCGGCTAGCCAAGTACTGGCTCGCAT
>CAIKYO010000265.1 GCA_903831655.1 uncultured Burkholderiales bacterium | reverse complement strand
CCCTTGGAGTTTGATCACCCGAGAGTAGGTACAAATTGAAGTGCCCAGCCTTCAAGGTCTGGACCAATTCTTTGGCTTGTAATTTAGCGGTTTCATCAAAGTGAAATGCACCAAGCCATCCCTCATTATCAGCCAAATGCACTTGCGACAAAGCCACCTCTTGCAGCTCACTTTGAAGCTCTGAATCCATCAGCTTGGATGAGCCGAGCCGCAGTCGTTGACTCAGGTTTTGATAGGTGAGGGTGGCTTGAATACCTTGACCTGGGGTTTCTAGTCGATCTGAGATCTCTACATGGATTTCTAGGGCTTTGAGCGCCTCCAATTCCAATGGGCTGAGGAGCTTGGTGAAATCGCTTTGGCAAAGGGACTGAGACAGGGGGTGTCTCGAGTCCTTGGCCAACGCAAGCGCAAAGGCGACCAACATCGCTTTTGAGAGCTGAGGTCTGGTTGAGAGGTGTATTTTTTTGAGTTGATGTTTACTCTCAGTCAGAGTGCCTGTTTTATCAAACACAATCGTGTCGATGCGACTGAGGCTCTCAAGCGTATTGGTGTCTTTGATGAGTATGCCGCGTTTGGCCAAATACCCCATGCTCGCCAAAATAGCGGCTGGCACCGACAGTGTCAAAGCACAAGGGCAAGTGACAATCAGCACCGCACAAGCGGTAATGAGCGCTTTGGATGGCCCCAAGTGCCATGAGAGCGCTGCGCATACCACCGCCATCAAAAAGACCACCGCAATGAAGGGACGGGAAATTTTGTCAGCCATTTTGACCCAACTGGGCTTGGATGCTTGGGCCATTTCCAAGAGATCGATAATCTGAGAAAAGCGCGTTTCATTGGCGCTTTTGGTGATTTTCATGTGTAAGGGCGGACCTAAATTGGTACTACCCATGAGCAAGGGAGAGTGCGCAAGTTTCTTGACTGGAGAGGATTCACCCGTGAGTAAAGCCTCCTCTACCCAGGCCAAATCATCGAGCAAAGTTCCATCACTGGGAAGGCTCTGAAGGCTCTCGATTTTGAGAACGTCTCCCACTTTGATTCGCCGAGCTGTGATTTGTTCGTATTGCTCAGGGCCAATTTGCCTTTGTATACCCTGGGGAACATGGGTGATGATGGCATTGAGTGCTCCATACGTTCTCTCTCTCATCTTCATCTCTAGCCATCGCCCGAGCAATAAAAAGCTCACGAACATGGAAAAGGAGTCGAAATAGACATCATTGCCCCAAAAGCCATTGGGCTCTAGGGTCACAGCGGAGCTCAATAAAAATGCAATGGCCATACCTGTGGCCACGGGAAGGTCCATGCTCAATTGACCGTGTGTGAGACTGGACCAAGCTCCTCTCCAAAACGGTCCGCAAGAGAAAATAACAATAGGAAGGCACAAAATCCAACTCGCCAGTCTGAGCAGTTGGGTCATCTCTGTGCTCAAGTCCGCCAAGCTGGCGTTGTAAGTCGGAACCGAGTACATCATGACCTGCATCATGCAAAATGAGGCAACACACAAGCGCCAAAAGAGGTCTTTTTTCTCTTTCAATTGTG
>CAIKYO010000264.1 GCA_903831655.1 uncultured Burkholderiales bacterium | reverse complement strand
GTTTGATGCGGTCAGCTCCATTCGCCGCGCCCTCGACAACAAGGTGCCTTTGATTGGTTTTTCTGGCAGTCCATGGACACTGGCCTGTTATATGGTGGAGGGTCAAGGCTCCAGCGACTACAGGCATGTCAAAACACTCATGTATTCAAGACCCGATTTGATGCATCATCTCTTGAGTGTCATCGCCTCCTCGGTCGCACTTTACTTGAACACGCAAATTGAATCCGGCGCACAAGCGGTCATGATCTTTGACAGCTGGGGTGGTGTCTTGGCCGATGGCCATTTCCAAGACTTCAGCTTGCACTATACCCAACAGGTGCTCTCTCAACTCAAACGGGTGCAAGATGGACGCACCATCCCCAGCATTGTCTTTACCAAGGGAGGCGGACTTTGGCTCAAAGACATGCAAGCCCTGGATTGCAACGTCATCGGACTCGATTGGAGCGTGAACCTGGGTGCTGCCAGACAGGAATTGGGTGGACAAGTCGGTGGTCCAGGCAAAGCCCTCCAAGGCAATTTGGATCCCAACGTGCTATTTGCTCCCGAAATTGCAATTGAACGCCAAGCCATTCGGGTGCTCGAGAGTTTTGGCCCACCCCACATGGACCCGAGTAAAACAGGACCCACGCATATTTTTAATTTGGGTCACGGTATCAGTCAGTTCACACCACCCGAGGCACTCACCACCTTGGTTCATACCGTTCACAACCACTCCAAGAAAATGCGTGGACTTTGAGACTTGGGTAATTAAAGCCTTTTATTTTTAAAAAGTAATGCTTTATTTAACAAAATGAAGACCCCAGGGCTTGACTTATGCACATTTGTCATTGTGCACTGCACGAGCACCAAAATGGAATTGAAGCCCTCAAAATTTTATTTAATTTTATTTAAGTCCTTGATTTATAAGTATATTATGAAGTGTTCGATTTTTAGGCAATCCAAGCCCAGGTCCTGCAGTCAGGGCCTTTCAAGGGCAAATTGAAAAGCTATCAACAAAGTTATCCACAGAAACGTGGGACAGTCACTAAAACCACTAAAAATCAAAGACTTAACTGATTTATTGAACAAGAATTCGAGAAATGCCCGATAACTCACCCCTTGACATGTCTTGGATTCTCTCTGTATGGATTCAAAGTCCACGCCATGCGAATCTGAGCGATGCGCTGAGCTACGGCTGGACACAGGCACTCCCAGTGGGACAACTGGTGAGAGTTCCCATGGGGGCTCGCCATGTCTTGGGCATTGTGGTCAAGAGCACAGCACGTTCAGAGCTCGATCAAGAGTTGGGCTACCAAATCAAACCCATTTTGAGCGTTTTTGAAGGTTTGGACCCACTGAGTTCAAATTGGCTCGCCTTGGTTGAGTTTGCAGCGCATTACTACCAACGCTCCATGGGGGAGATGGCGCTCTCGGCCTTGCCGCCCCAGATGAGGTCGCTTACGGATGAGCAAATCCAAAAAAAGCTGCAAAAGTGGCAACGAAAATTCACTTCAACCCAAGTGGTGCAAGAGAAAGCGCTGACACAAGAAAAGGACTTGCCCCCTTGGAGCCCCAGAAGTTTGAGTCCTGATCAACAACAGGTCTTAAAAAGCATCGCCGCTGACACAGGACCTTTTTTGTTGTTTGGTCAAACGGGAAGCGGAAAAACAGAGGTCTACTTGCAGGCCATTGAATCGGTTCTAAAGCAAAACCCAAAGGCCCAAGTGCTGATCATGGTGCCTGAGATCAACCTGACACCGCAACTCATGGCGCGGGTCAAGGAGCGTTTTGAGGAGCACTTGGGCCAGCACAGTTTGGTGTGCCAACACAGCGGCATGACCCCCGCCCAGCGCTTGAATGCTTGGCTTGCAGCACACCAAGGCCAAGCCAGCATAGTGCTGGGCACACGGATGTCGATTTTCATGTCGATCCCTCGCTTGGCCATGATTGTCGTGGACGAGGAGCACGATGCAAGCTACAAACAACAAGAGGGCTCTCGCTACTCGGCCAGGGATTTGGCGATCTACCGAGCGCGGCTCGAGGGCGCAAAGGTGATCCTGGGCTCAGCCACCCCGTCGCTAGAGAGTTGGCACCAAAGTGAGCCCACTGGTAAATATCAGAGGCTGTACATGAACCAAAAAATTGGGGGTGCAGCACACGCAAAAGTCATTCGTGTGGACATGAACCATCAACCCAGGAACACCATTGTGTCTGCGCCACTGCTCCAAGCCCTCAAGGCTCGACTCCTTGGGCACGAGCAAAGCATCCTCCTTCTCAACCGCCGCGGCTACGCCCCCATCATTCAATGCAACAGTTGTGGATGGATGACGCAATGCTCGCATTGCAGCGCCTACAAAGTGTTTCACAAACTGGATCGAAGTTTGCGTTGTCATCACTGTGGTCACACCTCGCGCGTGCCCGCCTCATGTCCAGTTTGCGCAGATCAAGATTTGGGCATGTTGGGGCTGGGAACTCAAAAAATTGAGGAACACTTGGCGCAACTCCTCCAACCATTTGAAGAGGAGTTGGGTCGCCCCATACGCGTGCAAAGGGTGGATGCTGACAGCACCAAAACCAAAGACAGCTTGGAGCAACAACTCAGTGCGTTTCATGCTGGAGAGGTGGACATTTTGGTGGGCACTCAAATGATTGCCAAGGGCCACGACTTCAGGCGCGTGAGTTTGGTCGCAGCAATTGATCCGGATTCGGGACTGTTCTCAAGTGACTTCCGAGCGCCTGAGCGACTCTTTGCATTGTTGATGCAAGCCGGAGGTCGCGCAGGACGTGACGGTCAAATGAACGAGCAGAGCTCACCCGAACTTTGGATTCAGACTCGGCACCCGAAACACAAAATATTCACTGCACTCAAAACCTTTGACTATGAACAATTTGCAAAGGATGAGCTTGAAGAAAGAACCTTGGCCAACATGCCCCCTTTTAGCGCTCAAGCACTGATTCGTGCTGAAGGCAAAACGCAAGAGGGTGCTCAATTGTTCTTATCGGCCATCAAGGCTTGTGTCACAGAGCTCTTAAGTCAAGATGAGAGCTGTGTGGGGTGTGAGGTCTTTGCCTATTCTGTGGTTCCCATGGCACTGCGCCGTGTGGCCAACATGGAGCGTGCACAAATGCTCTTGGAGAGTCCATCTCGGGCTCAATTGCAGCACTTACTGGGAAAGCTTCACGAGCCCATGCAAGCCATTCGCAAAAAACACAAAGACATCGTGCGTTGGGCGATAGACGTCGATCCCCAGCAACTCTAACTTTGACTCACTTTTGTGGTGCTTGGATGAAAAATTCAGCTCTCGCAGATCAGAAGACCGTTATCATCACTCCTTTTTCAAGCTAACACCATTTCACTTTATGTCCTCGGGTCTTAATATTGCGCAAAATGATGCTGTTCATTACACCCAAGGTCCCTTGCTCGTGCTGGCGGGAGCGGGCTCGGGTAAAACGCGTGTGATCACCTACAAAATCGTGCGCTTGATTCAAAGCGGCGTGGCCCCTGAGAAAATATGCGCCATCACCTTCACCAACAAAGCTGCACTGGAGATGGTCGAGCGCACCAAGAGTCTCTTGGGTGCTAAAGGCAAAAAGGTTCAAATTTCAACCTTCCACTCCTTGGGCGTGAAGATCATGCGCCAAGAGGGCCATCTGTTGGGGCTCAAGAAACAATTCAGTGTGTTAGACAGTGATGACGTGCTCTCCTTGATCAAGGATGCTGGCGCCACCACCGACATTGCCATGGCAAAAAGGTGGCAATGGGCCATCTCGGGCTTGAAAAACAAAGGCCTCAATGCCGAACAAGCCTTGGCCTTGGCAAGCAATGATGAAGAGAGACAAATTGCCTTGGTCATGGCCCAATACCAAGACCGACTGAGTGCCTACCAAAGTGTTGACTTTGATGACCTGCTGGGCCTACCCCTTCAACTCATGAGCCGCTTTCCCGATGTTGCACAGCGCTGGCATGAGCAAATCGATCACCTCTTGGTGGATGAATATCAAGACACGAATGTCACCCAATACGAATTGCTCAAGCACTTGGTGGGACACACCAAAAATGAATGGGCTAAATTCACCGCTGTGGGTGACGATGATCAGTCCATTTATGGCTGGAGGGGCGCGACCTTAGACAATCTGCGCCAACTGCCCATTGATTTTCCAAAACTCAAAGTCATCAAACTCGAGCAAAACTACCGCTCGACCTCAGCCATTTTGAGAGCGGCCAATAACGTCATTCAGCTCAATCCAAAAATTTATCCCAAAACCCTCTTCTCCGAGCTCGGCGAAGGTGAGGCGGTCCGAGTGGTTCAAGCCGATCACGAGGAACACGAAGCCGAGCGAGTGGTCGCTCGAATCCAAGCCTTGCGATCGGGCGCATTGGTGGCTGAGGGCTCCACGGGTGCACTGGAGTGGCGAGACATTGCTGTCTTGTACCGGGCGAATCACCAGTCACGCATCTTGGAGCAAGCCCTTAGAAAGGCTCAAATTCCTTACAAAGTATCAGGCGGACAAAGCTTTTTTGACCGAGCTGAGATCAAAGATTTGTGTGCATGGCTTCGTTTGATGGTCAACAACGAGGACGATCCTGCATTTTTGCGAGCCATCACCACACCCAAACGCGGCATTGGGCATCAAACCCTCTCCAGTCTTGGTGGTTTTGCAAGTCAATACAAATTGAGTCTATTCGAGTCCCTCTTTAGTCACAGCCTGCCCTCTGCAGTCTCAGGCAAAGCCATTGCTGGGCTCCATGAATTTGGCAGACTCATCAATGATTTGGAGTTCAAAGCCAAACACATTGAAGGCGCAGAGGGTGCAGCACAGTTCTTTAAGGATTGGTTGGCGGAGATTGAATACGAAAAGTATCTCTTTGACCAAGGTGACAATGACAAAGCTTCGGCCACACGCTGGACACATGTCTTGGAGTTTTGCGACTGGATGGCTCAGCGCTGTGGGGGGGTTGCTGACCCCAGCACTGCGCTTTCCATTGAAACGGAGCGAAAGAATTTGTTTGAAGTCATTCAAACCATCTCACTCTTGTCGACACTGTCTGAGCGCGAGAAGGATTCGAACGTGCTCACTTTGTCGACCCTGCACGCGGCCAAAGGACTTGAGTGGCCACATGTCTTTTTGGTGGGTGTTTGCGAGGGCATTTTGCCCTTTCAAAACGACAACGACCTAGGTCTTGAGGAAGAGGTCAAAACCACCCGCATCGAGGAGGAGCGTCGACTCATGTACGTGGGCATCACACGTGCTCAACGATCTCTCACGGTGAGTTGGTGCAAGAGGCGCAAAAAGGGACGTGAAATGATCAATGCCGCCCCCAGTCGCTTCATCGCGGAGATGAATTTGGAGAGCGATGCTCCCCAGGAAGATCCACGCGAGAAATTGAGAGCCCTAAGAGCTGAATTTGCTAAAAAAGTAGCTCAAGATAAAGATCGCGATGTGGTGAGCAATCCTTGATGGAATGGTGATCAAAGCACTTTCATTTGGGCTTGTGGGGTTTGATCAAAAGCAAAGCAGGTAATATCACCTGGGTCATCACAAACATCAACCAAAAATTGTCTACATAGGCAATCATGGTGGCCTGTCTTGTGATCTCTGCGTTCAGCAATGGCAATCCCATTGCAGTGCTCAAGTCGAATCCTTGGTTCAAAATTTGAGACGATGCACTCGCATGATCTAAGCCAATATTTTGCGCCAAGGATGCGTGAACGACTTGCGTGTTTCTAACCAAAAGCGTCTGCACCAAAGCAATCCCAATGCTGGAGCCAATGTTTCGAATCAAACTGTAAACCGCCGTGCCTTGGGCCCTCAATTCGGGAGTCAGCGTGGCAAACGTGGCAGCACTCAATGGAACAAAGATAATCCCAAGCCCCAGACCCTGGATGAAGCCAGGAATCATGATGTCCTCTGTGGCGATCTCCAAGGAATAATTGGACATCTGCCAAAGCGAAAAAGCGGTGATGCCAAAGCCCAAGGCCAAAAGGTATCTAAAATCCACTCTCCCCACCCATCGTCCAACGAACAGCATGGCCACCATGGTGCCCAAACCACTGGGTGCCAGGGCCCAACCTGCTTGCTGGGCAGAGTAACTCATCAAGCCTTGTAAAAGAGTTGGGGTGAGTGACCTTGTGGCAAATAGAACCAATCCCACCACAAAAATCAAAATCAAACCCATCGAGTAGTTGAGATTGGTAACCAATCTGAATTCGAAAAAAGATTCACCCACTTTGCGAGTTGCAGTGTGCCAAATGAACCCCAAAAAGCTCAGGCTCAAGACAATCATCTCCACCCAGGTCTCGGTTGACTCAAACCAATCGTTTTCCTCCCCCCGGTCCAATAACAACTGCAAGCATGCGATGGCCACACTGAGTGTCAAAAACCCTCGCATATCAAAGTGAGCATCCGCTTTGATGGGTTTGGGTATGATGAATTTATAGATACCACCAAATGCCAAGATGCCCAAAGGAAGGTTGATCAAAAACACCCACCTCCAGCTGTAGCTGTCGGTCAACCACCCCCCAAGCATGGGCCCCAACATGGGCCCAATCATGACACCCACTCCCCAAATTGCCATGGCTGAACCATGCTTATGGGGAGGATTGATGTCCAAAAGCACCGCTTGCGACAAAGGCACCAATGCTGCACCAAAGACACCTTGAAGAATGCGCGCAACCACCATTTGTGACAAATCTGCAGAAACACCACACAAAAGTGAAGCCAGGGTGAAGCCTCCGATGGAGACCAAAAATATTTGCTTTTGCCCAAAGCGCTCACATAACCAACCCGTAAGCGGTGTGGTCACCGCGACAGCCACGATGAAAGACGTGAGGACCCAGTTGACTTGATCCAAAGAAGCATTGAAGGAGCCTTGCATGTGAGGCAAGGCAACATTGGCAATGGTGCCGTCAATGGCTTGGATGATGGTGGCCAACATGATCGATACCGTGATCATGTTTTTGTGAATGGGCCTGTCAGAGACTGCGACCTCCTGGGTCATGGTGCTTGAACTCCATCTTTGAAAGGGTGCTGTGATGCAAGCAAATGAGGCATCATGGTTTTTGAATCACTCCATTTTTTTGGATGATGCAAACAAAGATGCAGGATTGAATTGCGTCACCAAAGAGGTTCCCAACAAGATCACCGCCATTCCCATGACCACATGCCAAGACAACACTTCATCTAAAAACACCACGCCCCAAAAAGTACCAAACAAAGGAATGAGAAAGGCAACACTCAAAGCGGAGGCTGCGCCTAAATTTTCAATCAATCGGAAATACAGCAAATAAGCAATGCCGCTGCACAACACACCCAACGCCAAAACACTCATCCACACAGTGGGTGTGGGCTCGCTTTGCATGGGAAACCAAAAAAGAGTGGGCAACAAAAGGAAAGCAGACGCCCACATGCTGCCATGTGCATTGTCAAAAGGGTCAATGCTTTTTGATCTCTTTGCGTAATTAGACGCCAATCCATAGCAACACGCTGCCGACAAGCCCAAAGCAACGGAGAGCCAAATGGCGTCATCCAACTGGGTATCCACATGACCAAAGAGCAATCCCACGCCCATAAAACCCAAAATCAAACCCAGTCCACGCTTCAATGACAACGTTTCTATCTTTAAAACCACGCCAATCAAATAGCCCCAAATGGGTCCGGTGGCATTGAGAGTGGACAACTGTGAGGTGCTCAGGTGCAAAGAGGCTTGGGCAAAGAGTAAAAAGGGGAGTGCGGAATTGAAAAATCCCATGAATGCATAGTGTTTCCAGTCCTTGAGTAAGCGACTGTTTTTCTTCAAATAAAAGGCCAAAAACAACAAAAATATAGCTGCAAAAAAAGACCTGCCTTCAACCAAAAATGCGGGGCCTAGGGATGGTGCGGCCATCCGCATGAACAAAAAAGAGCCGCCCCAAATGGCGGCCAAGACCAAAAGCCGGAGCAGATCTTTGACAGCCATCCTCAAGAACCCGTGACCAAGTGCAAAAGCGGCAATAAATTGAGTATGGCAAGGCTCACGAGCGTTCCAAAGGTCAACTGCATACCCCGCACTCGAAGGCGAAAGCGTTGAGGAGTGCTCAAAATGGCAACGGCGTGACACACCCGACCCAGCACCAAAGCAAGGGCCAAGGCGAGCAGCACCCAAAAAGAGAAGTGATCCATTTCCAACAAAGCCATCAAGCCCAAACTCAAGGGCACGTATTCCACAAAGTTTCCGTGGGCTCGAATGGCCGCTTGCAATCTTGGATGGTTGCCATCACCCAAAGAGACTTTTTCATTTCTTCGGATTGATATGACCTGAAGTGCCAAATACACATAAACAAAGGTCAAGATTGAAGCTGTGGCGGCTGTGATGGGTAACATTTAAAGGGTTCCTTTGAAAAGCTTTGTGGTTTGTGGTCAAAACTCAGATCTGCATTCAAAGGCGTTGAATGCAATGTGAACTTGGAATTAATTCCTTTTAAATGGAGAAAAAGAGGACTCTGGGGTTTGAGCAAAAAGGCCACATGTCACTCAAATTGCGCTCATACCTTGTTCAACTTTGATTTTTTGAACTTCTGCAGAGTTTAAGAATTCAACAAAAGACTTCACCGCAGCCAGTCGAGCAGGGTCTTTTTCAAGTGCTGTTGGAATGCCTGAAGAAAATCTCGTAACGTAGGCCACTTCGCTTGGCAAAGTGCCCAACACATCAATCCCAGGCAAAGCAATGAGTTCACTGAGTTGTTGAAAACCCAACATCACTTCACCACTTGCGACCAAGGACCCAACAGGAACGCCTGGAGGGGCTACGACTGTGGCTGCTTTGACCTCATTTGCAATGCCCCAACGCTCAAACAACTTCTCCAAATAGACGCCGCTTGGGCCTGTTGAATAACTCAAAGTGGCACTGGACAAAATGGTTTCTTTGAGCGCTGCTTCTGTAGAGATGTCAGGGTGCTTGGCTCCGGCTTTTACGGCCACTGCAACGTTAGATAAAACCCAGTCTTGCCTTGAATAGGGCAATAGGTGTGAGGCTTGAATCAATTTATCGATTGCGTCTGAGGCCAACAAGACCAGATCAAAACGCTCACCTGCTTGCACCCTCTTTGCAGCGTCCACGCCTCCAACCGACTCGATTTGAACTTCAACTCCAGTTTTGGCTTGATACAACTGAGTCAACTGTGACAACACGGCCTTGGTGGCCATGGATGAAATACCTTTTAAAACGATCGCTTCTTGATGGGTCATGATAGATGTGGGGGTAATGGTTTAAAAATCATTTTACTGTCACCTTTCACCCTTCATTTTGGACTTTAAGTGATGGGTTTGATCTCACATCGGCCGTGGTTAACTGATGATCAATCAAATAGCTTGCTGTCATTGAAGAACACATAAAGCCCAACAGCACAGATTAGCCAAATCACCAGCACAAGAAACAGGCCCAATTTACTTTGAGGTTTCTGTGAGTGGGTACTCCACCACTCATCGGATTTAAGGGTTGACTCCTCATTGACATGCTCTGGAATGAGGTGCAAGGCAATCCAAATCAACGCTGGCAATAAAATCACATCGTCTAAGAAACCTAAAATTGGAATGAAATCTGGAATCAGATCAATGGGGCTCAGCGCGTAAGCCACCACAAAAATGCAAATGACTTTGGGTAGCCAAGGTGTTTGAGGATGCTGAGTTGCAAACCAAAGCATCACCACTTTCCTTTTAAGCGCTTTCGCCCCGTTTTTTAGATTCTGAAGCAATTCCATTTTTTGATCTTTGTGTCTGTTGAACGGCTGCTTATTGAACTTTACTGAGGCTGAGCTTCAAAGCGATCGCCACAAAGAAGAAGGCGGCAAGCCACTCAGCAAGCATAAAATTCAAAACATCTGAGGGTGCAATTCCTACAAAGGTATGGGTTAAAGTTCTGGCCAATGCAACGGCTGGATTTGCAAAAAAAGTAGATGATGTGAACCAGTAACCCGCTGTGACTGTGAGGGACACCAACATGGGCAATCGGTCTTTTGCCACCC
This sequence comes from uncultured Burkholderiales bacterium, assembly GCA_903831655.1. GTDB lineage: Bacteria > Pseudomonadota > Gammaproteobacteria > Burkholderiales > Burkholderiaceae_C > Limnohabitans. Next base: position 2,630 of record CAIKYO010000264.1, on the reverse strand, counting down.
GCTCACCCAGATGAATGACACACAAGAGCATCAAAGTCGACACAAACTCACTGACCCAAATGCCAAGGCCACTTCTAGATTTATTGGAAATTTGAAACACATCCAGACCAAATAAGACGTGGGTGAGGCATACACCCAAGATGGCCCCGCTGAACTGGGATAACCAAAACCCAAGCAATCTTAGACTTCCGATTTGTCCTAGTCTCCAACTCACAAAACTCACGATGGGGTTGAAGTGCGCTCCCGAAATGGGTCCCAACAAAACGATCAAGACATAAAGACCCGCACCGGTGGCGATGCTGTTACCTAAAAGTGCGACGGCTGAGTTTCCAACACTCAAAGAGTCCCCCATGATGCCAGACCCGGTGACGATCATCAACAGAAAAACCGTCCCAAAAAATTCGCCTGCGAAATGCTTCATGCTTTTAAATGTATTTTTCTCAAACTCATTGAATCTAACTTTTCTAGGGGCATTTGAGCCAAAGACTCAATTCTGTTCCTCAATCCATTGAGTGTATCTACAAACGCTTTGTGCTTATGTGCTTCATCCCCTTGAACCTTAGATGGGTCTGGGAAGCTCCAATGTGCCGTCACCGGCTGCCCAGGCCAGAATGGACAGGTCTCTTGTGCAGCTTGATCACATACTGTGATGATGAAATCCATTTTTGGAGCATCTTTTGATGCATATTCGTGCCAACTCTTGCTTCTGAGCTTGTTTTGGTCATATCCCAATTCTTGCGTCAATTGCCTGGCAATCGGGTGAATCCCATCACCTGGAGTCGATCCTGCAGAAAAACCATGGAACAAACCACTGTGATGTGTCGAAGCCAATGCTTCTCCCAAAATGGAGCGAGCACTGTTGTGCGTGCATAGGAAAAGTATGTTGTATGTCTTCATTATGCGCTCCTTGAGTTTTGAATGCTTTGGCAGTCAACACCACACATCACACCCGGTTTTAAGTCAAAAATCACTGCAATCTTGCATGCAAAGCGTTTGAATATCAGCAATTCGCCGTTCGAAATCTCCTGCAAGTGAACGCTAACCTATTAGAGGTCTCAATTTTATCGTCGATCGACTTTTGGCTTTTAAATACACATATCAAAGCATTAAGTGAATGTTCGTAGCTTTTTTACTTTTTTACAAGTCTTATGTAGACTTGGTGCGTATTCAAACCATAAAACAATGAACATTGCATATTCCAGTACGCTCAAAATCTCTGTTGATCAAGCCATTGATCTATACATTAGGTCGACACTTGGAGAAAGACGCCCAATTCACAATCGCCATGCATTTGAAAACATGTTTAGGCATGCCAATCTGATTATTTCAGCTTGGGATGGAGATAAATTAATTGGTATATCTAGGTCATTAACAGATTTCTCATACGTTGCCTATTTATCTGATTTGGCCGTAGATGCTCTATATCAAAAACAAGGCATCGGAAAACAATTAATTGAAAACACCAAATTACAACTTGAACCAGAATGCATGTTGGTTTTATTGGCAGCTCCAAAGGCAAGAGAATACTATGGACCCCTTGGCTTTGAGCAGCATCCAAGTGCCTGGACTCTTAAAAAGTCTCAATGATAAAAACCCCAATGTGATTTAATTGTTTCTTCTAGCCCCAGGGGGAATGAAACCAGTACAAAGAATTCTTATTTTTTGGGAAAGTGCTCAAGGTGAACTTGACCTTGGCGCCCGAAATAGCTCACATGTTCTCCAGATATCCAGACGATGTATCCGATGCACCCATTGGACATCGTTAACCTTAAGAACTCAGGATATCTAACCGCATCACTTTGAGCGCTGCGAATAGCTGAAACAATCCCATCTTTATTAAATGAAAAAGGTATGTCAATGGAGGGCATCACCATTTTGAGAACATGCGCCTCATTGTCAGCCAAATAATAAGTCGTAGATTGATTGCGATAGTCGACCCAGTAGGACTCAACACCAACCTTCATCAAGCGGCCCAATGAATCTGGAAAGTTGAGTAAGCCAGCATGCGATTCATGGGCACATTTTTCGATGACATCTTTGGTGAAGGAATTCATGTGAAGTCTGAAATAGATTGGCGAGGTTGATACCAGAAACGATAACTCACCCTTAGTTGTTTTAATATTTATTGGTGGCCCGAGGCGGAATCGATCATGGCCGAGGATGATAGTTCCTACTTCACTTCTTTTGGATTGAAGTTCGGATTTTGAATCATGCCAAATCGATTGCCAAATGGGTCTTTTACTGCGGCCACCTTAATGCCTTCGCCAACATCAGTAACTGGTTCGAGTGATTCCGCACCAAGAAGTAGCAATCTCTTAAAAGAAGCTTCAATATCTTCTACGCCCCAGAGTGTTTGCGAGCCAGCAGTAGAAGGCTCACCTTGTGGCAAAAGTCCAAGCTCAAATCCACCCACCTGAAAGCCTACATAAAAGGGCTGATCAAAATATGGCTCCATCTTCAAGACTTGGCAATACCAGTCTTTAGCCTTGACTAAATCATTTACTGGATAGATTGCTGTTCTGAGTCCGAGGATCATATGCGTTCATCTATGGTTTCGCTGAACAAAGCATAACAAACACAAATAAATAAACCACCCGAGGGTGGTTTATTGTTGTTTGGTGGCCTGGGGC
>CAIKYO010000263.1 GCA_903831655.1 uncultured Burkholderiales bacterium | reverse complement strand
GAGCTTGAGCGTGGTGGGGGACTTGTTTGAGTCCCTCATGAAAAGAGCTCAAGGTGTCAAGGACAGCAGTCATTTGCTTCCTGGGCACGGAGGCATTTTGGACCGGTTGGATGCGGTCATTGCTTGCCTGCCTTGGTGCGTCTTTTTGACCCTATACTTCAAATGAGTTCTGCAGTGATCTCAAGCCTTCTCAATGGGGGTGTTCACTGTCCCACCTTGGCTCTATCCTTACTCAAGCGCACGCCATGAAGCAAACGATAAGTATTTTGGGCTCCACGGGCTCGATTGGTCAAAGCACACTGGATGTGATTGCTCGTCATCCAGAAAAATTTGAGGTCTACGCGCTCACTGCAAACCAAGACGTCACGCGGATGTTTGAGCAATGCCAGCGATTTAAGCCCTCTCTTGCCGTCATGACTCAGCCCTTGGCAGCCACTCAATTGCGAGCTCAATTGGAGAAAGCTGGATTGAAGACGCAAGTTCTCACGGGTTCAGATGCATTGGATCAAGTTGCCAGCGCCACTGAGGTGGACATTGTGATGGCTGCGATTGTGGGCTCAGCCGGCTTGTCCTCTTGTTTGGCAGCGGCGAAAACGGGTAAAAAACTTCTCCTCGCCAACAAAGAAGCGCTGGTGGTTGGAGGAGACGTGTTCATGCAAGCCGTTCAACGTGGAAAAGCACGTTTGTTACCCATTGACAGTGAGCACTCCGCAATTTTTCAGTCACTCCCCGAGGATCCATTGACGTGGAGTGAGCGGGTGGAAAAAATCATTTTGACGGCCTCAGGCGGCCCATTTCGCAATTGGCCGTTGGAGGACATTGCAAAAGCCACGGTTGAGCAAGCCTGCGCTCATCCGACGTGGGTCATGGGGAGAAAAATCAGTGTTGACTCGGCCACGATGATGAACAAAGCGCTTGAGGTGATTGAAGCCCATTATCTCTTTGGCGTTGAGCCTGCCAAAATTGAAGTTGTGATCCATCCTCAAAGCGTTATTCACTCCATGGTGCAATTCAAGGACGCCTCTGTGGTTGCTCAGTTGGGTACACCCGATATGCGCGTGCCCATCGCTTACGGACTCAGTTGGCCCACGCGCATGGACTCGGGAGCCAAGCCACTTGATTTTTCAAGCCTGAGTGCCATGACCTTTGAGTCTTTTGAGGACCCCACTCACCGCGCCAGGTATCCTGGTTTGGCGCTCGCCTTTAAAGCCCTTGAGCACAAAGCGGGCATGCCTGGCGTCTTGAACGCGGCCAATGAGGAGGCGGTGCAAGCCTTTTTAGAAGGGCGCATTACTTTTGGGCAAATTCACCAAGTCAATGTCTCCACACTAGAGGCCTATGCACCCAAAGCACCGGTGGATTTGGCCGATTTGATGGGGATAGATCAAGAGGCGCGCAGAGTGGCCAAAGCACACATTGAGGGCATCAAGGCGTGCTGAGCTTTCTAAGTCTGTTGCTTGCCTTGGGACTTTTGATTGGTGTGCATGAGTACGGACATTACAAAATGGCCGTGGGTTTGGGGGTGGGTGTCGAGCGATTTTCCTTTGGCTTTGGACCTGTCTTGTACAAAAAATCCTTTGTAGCTGCAAAGCCTTGGGGCAAATCTAGGCAAGATCACCCACGGTGCACCTCTGAATTCGTGCTCTCCTTGTTCCCTTTGGGTGGTTATGTGAAGTTTTTGGATGGTGGCCGAGAAAACTTACCCGAACATTTATCGGCATTGAGTTTTGATCAGCAAGCCCTTTGGGCCAGAGCGTTGATTGTTTTGGCTGGTCCTGTTGCCAATTTGTTGCTCGCTTTTGTGCTTCTGAGCGGCATGTTCATGCTCGGAGTGAACGAGCCGCTTGCATTTTTGAATCAGCCGCCACCCGGTAGTATTGCAAAGCGAGTTGGGTTTCTGGGAGGCGACCAAGTCGAGCGCATTGTCCCAGTTGGGGGCAATGCAATACAGGTCACCTCCTTGGGGGATTTTGAACGCAATTTTCAAGAACACTGTTTGCTCAATCAATCGGGCTGCTCAGTGGAGGTCTTGCGCGAAACCGATTGGCCATTGGTGAATTTCAATGATCAAGGTGAGTTAACTCTCAAGCATTCCAGCTCAGTCCAAGTTCAATTGCGATGGCCAGCCCATGAGAGCGGTTCAGAGTCTCAAACTTTGAGCGATTTGGGCTTGAGTGGCCCTTGGGCTCCTCCAGTCATAGAGCAAGTCCAGCCCGATGAGGCTGCTCAAGCGGCGGGTCTCCAGCGTGGTGACTGGATCTTGGAGGTGAACGGGGTGGAGGTGCACGATGCAAAGACTTTGAAGTCCATCATCTCCTTAAGTGGGGTAAGTGACCCACCCACGCTCTTGCACTTGAGTGTGATGAGGGGGGCAAAAAAGGGCCCAACTCGCTTGGACTTTGAGCTCACCCCAAAGCGAACCCTCAAAGACGGCAGATGGGAGGGGCGAATGGGTGTTTATTTAGGGGGGCGTCCCGCCCAAACAGTGGTTCACCAAAGTCCAATGCAAGCTTTGAGCAGTGCTTGGAAAACGTCGACGCTTTGGAGTTGGAAAATTGGTGAGGCCATTTGGAAGTTATTGACCTTTCAAAGCTCGTTGAAATCATTGGCTGGCCCCATCACCATGGCTCAAAGTGCGGGAGAGTCTGCACACGTGGGATTGGCTGCTTTTTTGGCCTATTTGGCCATGGTGAGTTTGAACTTGGGTATTTTCAATTTACTCCCCATTCCCGTCTTAGATGGCGGACATTTGGCTGGGTACGTTTGGGAAGGGGCTTGGGGGCGTCCGCTGCCCAAGGGTGTGGTGAGCGTGTTGCAGCGAGTGGGGTTGATTTTTATCCTTATTTTGACCCTTTTGGCCTTCTTCAACGACCTGATCCGCGTATTCTCTGCGTGAGCGCCTTAGAATACGAATGTTTTGCAAAGCGTGTTTTTTTAAGCTCTCCTTGTTCGATAATCCTTGATGAATTTCATCTCTCCTCTCAATTACTGATCTTGACAATGCATTTATCCCTAAAGCGTTTGTGTTCAGCCCTGTTCATGGTGCTGAGTTTGATGGGCCTGAGTGAGCAAAGGGCTTTGGCTGTGGAGCCCTTTATTTTGGGTGACATTCGCATTGAGGGCCTTCAGCGCGTGGAGCCCGGTACCGTCTTTGCTTCTCTGCCCTTCAAGGTGGGGGAGACCTACACGGATGAAAAGGGTACCCTGGCCATTCGGTCTTTGTTTACCCTGGGTCTTTTCAAGGACATTCGAATTGAGACCAAACAAAACATTGTGATTGTCATGGTCGAGGAGCGTCCCATCATCTCAAACGTCGAGTTTGTGGGGACCAAAGAGTTTGATAAAGATACCTTGAAAAAAGCCCTCAAGGACATCGGACTCACGGACGGTAGACCTTTTGACAAGGCTTTGGCCGATCGCGCCGAGCAAGAGCTCAAAAGGCAGTACATCAATAAAAGTTTATACGGAGCGGAGATCACCACAACCATCACTCCGATTGAGAGAAACCGTGTGAACTTGACCTTCAGTGTGGTTGAAGGTGCCGTGGCCAAAATCAAAGAAATTCGTTTGGTGGGTAATCAAATCTTTAGTGAGTCTGATTTGAGAAAGCAGTTGGACTTGAACACCGGTAACTGGCTCAGTTGGTACACCAAGAGTGATCGTTATTCGAGTGCCAAACTCAACGCCGACCTTGAGACCCTGAAGTCTTTTTATTTGTCTCGTGGCTTTTTGGAATTCAAAATCGAATCAACCCAAGTGGCCATCTCCGCAGATCGACAAGACATCGTGATCACAGTGAACGTCCACGAAGGAGATCGCTTTGTGGTCTCCGGTGTTCAGTTGGAGGGATACTTTTTGGGGCGTGATGAGGAGTTCAAGGCTTTGGTGGGAATCAAAGTTGGACAAACCTACAACGCCAACGATGTGACTCAAACCATCAAAGCGATGACCGAGTACTACGGCAATTTTGGTTATGCATTTGCCCGCATTGAGCCCCGCACTGACATTGATCACACGAACAACCAAGTCAACATCGTGCTGCAAGCAGACCCCTCGCGTCGTGCATACATCAGGAACATCAACTTGGCGGGTAACTCCAAAACCAGAGACGAGATCATTCGACGCGAATTTAGACAAATGGAGTCGGCTTGGTACGATGGTGACCGCATTAGACTCTCTCGCGACCGTGTTGAGAGATTGGGTTACTTCAAAGACGTCTCGATTGAGACGCAAGATGTCCCAGGCTCTCAGGATCAGGTCGATTTGTTGGTGACTGTGGTTGAAAAGCCAACAGGCTCATTGCAATTGGGGGCAGGTTTTTCTTCCTACGAAAAGCTCTTTTTGACCTTTGGTATTCAGCAAGACAATATTTTTGGCACGGGCAATTTCTTGGGCACCTCGGTGAGCACCAGCAAATACAACCAAGTCTTTACCATCAACACCACGAACCCGTATTTCACAGAGGACGGCATATCGAGAACATTTGACTTTACCCACCGCTCAACGCGTCCCTACAACGACGAGGCTGGAAACTACCGTATGGTGTCATCTGCTTTGGGCATGCGCTTTGGCATACCGATCAATGAGATTGATCGCTTCTCCTTGGGAGTTTCTGCAGAGGAAACCACCATTGTGCCTGGTACCAGCATCCCTGCATCGTATTTGGACTACGCCAATCGTTTTGGGTATACGAGCAATGCGTTGCCCATCAATTTAGGTTGGTTGCGAGACTCAAGAGACAGTGTGATGGCGCCAACTCGTGGGGTTGTGTCCAGGATTTATTCCGATATCTCCGGCATTGGACAAGCCAAATACATCAGAAGTGGCGCTCAGTACCAAATTTATTACCCCTTATCTAAGCAGTACAGTTTTGCGCTGAACAGCGAGATTGGGGTGGGACGAGGTTTGGATGGTCAACCGTACCCCATTTTCAAGAATTATTATGTGGGTGGATTGGGTTCAGTAAGGGGCTTTGATCAAGGCTCTTTGGGTCCCAGGGACATCACGGGTTTGGTGGTCGGTGGCGCCAAGAAGGTGGTCATGAATGCTGAGTTTTTCATCCCATTCCCAGGTGCTGGAAATGATAAATCCTTGCGTTTGTATGCCTTTTACGACATGGGAAATGTCTACACCGAGTTTGAACCCATTAAACTAGATAGCCTGAGAAGCTCCTTCGGTATGGGTATCAGTTGGGTCTCGCCTATGGGGCCGTTAAGATTTGCCATTGCCAACCCGATACACACGATCGAAGGCGATAGAATTCAGAAATTGCAATTTCAAATTGGAAGCTCATTTTGATGAACATTACCATTCGTTCTTTTCTCATTGCCCTTTGTATGGGTTGCGTTGGCTTGGCCCATTCAGAAGAGTTTAAAGTTGGCTTTGTCAATACGGATCGAATTTTCCGCGAAGCCAATACGGCCAAAGCCGCTCAGATCAAACTCGAGCAAGAGTTCTCCAAACGTGAAAAAGATTTGGTGGAAATGGGCAACTCGCTTAAAAGCGCTTCAGAAAAGCTTGACCGTGATGCGCCCACTTTGTCTGAGTCTCAACGCATGAGTCGACAAAAGTCTTTGGTCGATGAGGACCGTGAGTTCCAAAGAAGAAGGCGCGAATTTCAAGAGGACTTGAACACGCGTAAAAACGAAGAGTTCCAGCAGGTCTTGGAAAAAGCCAATCGCGTGGTTCGCCAAGTTGCTGAGAGCGAGAAGTATGACTTGGTTTTGCAAGAGGCGGTCTACATCAACCCCAAGCATGACATCACTGACAAAGTGATCAAGGCCATCAATGCCCAAAGTGGCATGCCCCAAGCTGCGGGTGCAGCCAATGGCGCATCTGGCCTGTCAGCTCCCTCAAAATAAGGTCCGCGTGTCCTTTCGGCTGGCAGACATCGTCCATGCCCTAGGGGGTTCATTGGTGGGTGGCGAGGACTTCCAAGTCTCTCGCATCTCGTCTCTGTCTCAAGCCTCCCCCAGCGACATCACTTTTCTGAGCTCTGCGCAATACGCCAAAGAGCTTCAAAGTACAAAAGCTGGCGTGGTCATTTTGTCGCCTGCACATCGGGCATTGGCCAGACCGGATCAAACTTTGATCGTGACCGATCAGCCCTACCTTTATTACGCTCGGCTCACCCAATGGTGGCAGTCTCAGCTCAATGCTCAACTGAACGAGTCAGAGCCAAGGGTTCATCCAACGGCCTTCATTCACCCCAGCGCAAAGGTTGACCCCAGTGCTCGCATTGGTCCTTTTTGTGTGGTGGAGAGAGAGGCCACAATTGGTGCCCATTCCTGGCTCAAATCGAGAGTCAGTGTGGGGGAGAGGTGCGTGATCTCCGAGCGCGTGATTTTGCACTCGGGTGTTGTCATTGGAGCCGATGGCTTTGGTTTTGCCAAGGATCCCCAGGGTTGGGTTAAGATTGAACAACTTGGAGCGGTGAGGATTGCCCAGGATGTGGAGATTGGCGCCAACAGTTGTGTTGACCGTGGAGCCTTGGAGGACACGGTCATTGAACAGGGGGTGAAGTTGGATAACTTGGTCCAGATCGCTCACAACGTTCACATCGGAGAGCACACGGCCATGGCCGCTTGTGTGGGTGTGGCAGGCAGTGCCAAAATTGGTAAGCACTGTACTGTGGGAGGTGCAGCGGTGGTGCTGGGGCATTTGAGTGTTGCCGATCATGTCCACATCTCTGCAGCCAGTGTCGTAACAAAATCGATCTCCAAGCCCGGACATTACACTGGATTTTTCCCCATCGATGAAAACGCCAACTGGGAAAAAAACGCCGTCACCTTAAAGCAACTTCACCGCATGCGCGAGCGAGTGCGAGCCCTTGAGCAAGCCTTACAAAAATAATTGCACCATCACAAAAAACATGAACATCCATCAAATTCTCAAACAACTGCCGCATCGTTATCCCATTCTTTTGGTGGACCGAGTTTTGGAGATTGAACACGGGGTGCGCATCAAGGCGATTAAAAATGTGTCCATCAATGAGCCCTTTTTTGTAGGCCACTTTCCCCACCATCCGGTCATGCCTGGGGTGCTCATATTGGAGGCATTGGCTCAGGCCGCAGCTTTGTTGGCTTTTGACACCTTGGGGAGTGCACCAGATGATCAGTCGGTGTACTATTTTGCTGGCATCGATGGCGCACGCTTTAAGCGTCCCGTTGAACCTGGCGATCAATTGATCTTGGATGTGACCTTGGACCGGATGAGGGCAGGCATGTTCAAATTCACGGCTAAAGCTTGGGTGGGTGAAGAACTGGCAAGTGAAGCCTCCTTGATGTGCACCGTGAGATCTGTCGCCAAGGCATGAAAGACGCCCTTTTTGGGTTCTTCATCTTGATTGCATCTTTTTAAAACATATCCTCATTCAAGCCCATGACACAATCGCCTTCACTCATTCACCCAACAGCACTGGTGGATACCAAAGCGGAGTTGGACAGCACAGTGAGAGTCGGACCCTACAGCGTCATTGGACCCCATGTTCGCATCGGTGAGGGGACCCAAGTGGGCGCTCATTGTGTCATCGAGGGGCATACGACCATTGGTCAACACAATCGCATTTTTCAATTCAATTCTTTAGGCGCCATTCCTCAAGATAAAAAGTACGCAGGCGAGCCCACCGAACTTGTGATTGGTCACCGAAACACCATTCGAGAGTTTTGTACGTTTAATCTGGGCACCGTCTCTGACCAAGGTGTGACTCGTTTGGGGGATGACAACTGGATCATGGCCTATGTTCACTTGGCCCATGACTGTCAAGTGGGTAACAACACCATTTTTGCCAATAACACGCAATTGGCCGGTCATGTGGTGGTCCAAGACTGGGTGATCTTGGGCGGTTTCACCGTGGTGCATCAGTTTTGTCGAATCGGTAAACACAGTTTTACAGCCATGAACGCATTGTTGTTTGCGGATCTTCCCCCCTTTGTCATGGCACAGGGTCAGCCCGCCAAGGCCAGGTCAATGAATTTCGAGGGCTTAAAGCGAAGAGGTTTCACGCCAGAGCGCATTCACGCTGTGAAGTTGATGCACAAATACCTCTACCGAGAGGATTTGACGCTGGAGGGGGCGATGGGTCAAATCTTGGCTCTAAAGCTCACCCATCCTGAGGCATCAGCGGATGTGGACGACATGGTGGACTTTTTAAAGAGTGGCAATGCGCAACGAGGCATTGTTCGCTGACTTTTTTTAAATCTCCGCATTGGCCCAATTGAGATTGAGCGCTCAAGCCGATTCAATTATTTTTTCGCAGGAAAATGACCTCTTCTACATCCGAATCCGCTGAAGTTCAACCCCTGCGTGTGGCCATGGTGGCGGGGGAGGTCTCGGGGGATCTCTTGGCCTCTTTGCTCATCAAAGGGCTCATGAGTCGTTTTCACAATTTGAGCGCATTTGGCATTGGTGGCGAGCGCATGCAGGCTTTGGGCTTTGAGGCGCGTTGGCCCAGTGAGAAGCTGTCCGTGAGAGGCTACTTTGAAGTGCTGATGCACTACCGCGAAATTGTCTCCATTCGCAAAACATTCAAAGAGCAGTGTTTGCGTGAAAGTCCTGATCTCTTTATTGGCGTGGATGCGCCGGACTTCAATTTGGATTTGGCGCTCGCCCTCAAAGAGCGCGGCATTCCCACCGTGCAGTTTGTTTGTCCCTCTGTCTGGGCTTGGAGGGCCAAGCGAATTTTTAAAATTGCTGCCAGTGTAGATCACGTACTTTGTCTCTTTCCCTTTGAAGTAGAACTCTTGCGAGCCCATGGTATTGGTGCGACCTATGTGGGTCATCCTTTGGCTCAAACGATCCCTTTGGAGCCCGATCGTGATTTGGCTCGCTCATCGTTGGGGCTAGAGGGAGAGGGTGCGGTCATCGCTTTGATGCCTGGCTCAAGAGCGAGTGAAATCAAGCATTTGGGGACTCGATTTTTGAGGGCTGCACAACTCATGCTGCAAGCTCAGCCGCAATTGCAATTTGTTCTACCCACTCCCCGGGTGTTTTTTGATGATTTGTGCGCTGAGGTCAAATCCATGGGCCTACAGGCAAATGTCAAGGTCTTGGTGGGTGAGTCGCATGCTTGTTTGGCCAGTTGTGATGTCGCCCTCATTGCCAGTGGCACAGCCACGCTAGAGGCTGCGCTCTTCAAGCGCCCCATGGTGATTGCTTATCACATGAATCCTTGGTCTTGGCAGATCATGAAGCGTCAGCGCTTGCAGCCTTGGGTTGGACTGCCCAATATTTTGTGTCAAGATTTTGTGGTCCCCGAGTTGTTGCAGTCTGAGGCAACTCCAGAACAATTGTCCAAGTCCACTTTGGCTTGGTTGCAGGATCCTGCTCGGGCTCAATCGGTTGTGAAGCGGTTCACAGAGCTTCATCAAACGTTGATGCAAGACACAAGCACTTTGTGCGCCCAAGCTGTGCGGCAAGTCCTGGACTTGGGTCCAAAGGCATGAAGCGCATGGGTGCACGCGCAACCCAGGGCGACGAAGGTTGGGTGACTTGGGATCTGACGGAGACCCTCACTGCGGGGGTGGATGAGGCGGGCCGTGGGCCTTGGGTTGGCCCCGTGGTGGCAGCCGCTGTGATTTTGGACCCCGATCACCCCATCGAAGGTTTGGCGGACTCCAAGAAGTTGACCGCTCAAAAAAGAGAGTCTTTGTCCTTGCTCATCAAAAAACGTGCCCTTTGCTATGCCATTGAAGAGGCAAGTGTGAGGGAGATTGATGAGCTCAACATTTTGCAGGCGACCCTTTTGGCCATGAGACGCGCCGTGCTCAGTTTGGCCCTTGAGCCCAGGCAAGTCTTGGTCGATGGAAATCGCCTTCCCAAGTTGCCCATGACCTGCCACGCATTGGTGGGTGGTGATGATCGGGTTGAGTCGATTTCCGCTGCCTCCATTTTGGCCAAAGTCCACAGAGACCATTGGTGCGAGAGGCTTGAGCTTGATTATCCGGGCTATGGTTTTGCCAAGCACAAAGGTTACGGGACCCAGGCCCATGCCTTGGCCATGTCCACTTTAGGTGTGACCCCTTGGCATCGAAGAAGTTTTGCACCGGTTGCCAAAGAATTGATTGCTCGCCCTCAATTGCTGAGCTACCCCTTGGATGCGCCTTTGAAGGAGAGGGGTGCAAAAGGGCGCTCTTGAAGGGGGAAGAGCTCTGGCTCTCGCGTACACTTTGGGTCATTGATCTAGGATCTTTGATCTTTTGTGCATTGAATGGGCAAAAAAGCCCCACCTGTTGAATCCCATGACCACACCCGCCTCTCCCCTCTTGATCACCTCTAAGGACAATGCCACTTTCAAGCAATTGAAGCGTTTGTCACTTGAGCGTCAACACTACCGGAAAACGCAAAGCTTTTGGATTGAGGGAGAGCATTTGTGCGAAGCCGCGATGCAAAAAGGCATCTTGGCGCTGCGCGGTGTTTTCAGTGAAAGTGCTTGGGCACACATGGCGCCTTCAACCCAAAACTATGCCCAACACAATGTGGTGATCCCAGATGCGATGTTTGAGGAGCTGAGTGCGCTTGAGTCGTCTCAGCATTTTGGCTTTGAGTGTGCACTGCAGCAAGAGCAACCCATTCGAGCTCGTGTGATGACGTTGGTGTTGGACCGACTCCAAGATGCGGGCAATGTGGGCATGATGCTCAGGAGTGCCGCTGCTTTTGGGTGCGAACAAGTCTTGGCCATCAAAGGCACTGTGGCCCTTTGGAGCCCCAAGGTGCTGAGAGCTGGGATGGGTGCGCATTTTGGCCTTCATTTGAGGGAGAGCTTATCGGTGGAGGACTTGGCCCATTTGGGCATCCCCAAGTTGGCCACGAGTTCACACCAAGGCGAATATTTACACGAATTGATGGCTCAAAGTGCTTTGCCAACGCCTTGTGCTTGGATGATGGGTCATGAGGGGCAGGGCTTGTCCCAGGAGCTCTTGGCGATGGCGGATCAAACGGTTCGAATCTCTCAGCCCAACGGCCAAGAGTCCTTGAACGTGGCTGCGGCGGCTTCCATATTTTTGTACCACTCCGCTCTCCCTCGGGTGTGAAGGTGCACTATAATAGGGGGCTTTCAAAGCAAAAAAATATTCACGCGCAAACCCAGCTCACTGTAAAGTCAAAACCCCAAACAAACGAGTACAAAACACACACACTTTTGGGTGATTGATCTTTTTAATACGAAAGACCGCCCTTTTTGTTTGCTTTGAACTTTTTTAGAGAAGCTGGGCCGCTCTAACCGAACACAAACGGAGAACCCAGTGCTTTTGTCTCTTCAGGGTCAACACCCACCCGCCATTTTGGCTTTAGCAGACGGCACGGTCTTTCATGGTCAGTCCATCGGGGCAAGTACTCGCTCAGTGGGTGAGGTGGTCTTTAACACCTCTCTCACGGGTTACCAAGAAATTTTGACCGATCCCAGCTACACCCAGCAAATGGTGACGCTTACCTATCCACACATTGGTAATTACGGCATCAATCTTGAGGACATGGAATCCAAATCAATCCATGCCAGTGGCTTGATCATCAAAGATTTGCCAACACCTCCCTCTAACTTCAGAAGTGAACTCTCTTTGTACGACTACTTAAAGCGAGAGAACACACCTGCCATTGCATGCATTGACACGCGTCGATTGACGCGGCACCTGCGTACCCACGGTGCGCAAAACGCAACCCTTTGGGGGCTTGAGCCCGGACAAACCATCACGCCAGACATTGAGCGCGAGGCCTTGAGCTTGGCTCAATCGGCGCCAAGCATGTCGGGTTTGGATCTGGCTCAAAAGGTGAGCACACAGCAAGCCTATCCTTGGGACCAGGGAGAATGGCATTTGGGGCAAGGTTTCTCCTCGGCTGCCAATCGCACAGGTAAACCCCATCATGTCGTGGCTTACGACTTTGGTGTCAAGCACAATATCTTGCGCATGCTCAGTGAGCGAGGCGCCAAGGTGACCGTGGTCCCCGCCCGCACGCCAGCCGCTCAAGTGATGGCCATGAGCCCCAACGGTGTCTTTTTCTCCAACGGCCCAGGCGACCCCGAGCCCTGTGACTACGCCATCGAAGCGGCCAAGATTTTCATGGATCTCAAGGTGCCCCTTTTTGGGATTTGCTTGGGTCATCAAATCATGGCATTGGCCTCAGGTGCTAAAACCTTCAAAATGAAATTCGGTCACCACGGTGCCAACCACCCCGTTCAAGACTTGGAGAGTGCCAAGGTGAGCATCACCAGTCAAAACCATGGCTTTGCCGTGAATCCAGATCACATGCCCGCACATTTAAAGGTCACACACGTGTCTTTGTTTGATGGCTCTATTCAAGGGCTCAAAAGATTAGACTGTCCTGCGTTTTGCTTTCAAGGACACCCCGAAGCTTCCCCAGGACCACAAGACATCGGCTACTTGTTTGACCGCTTTGTCACAATGATGGAGTGCCATCATGCCTAAGCGTTCAGATCTTAAAAGTATTTTGATCATCGGGGCTGGCCCCATCATCATTGGTCAAGCGTGCGAGTTTGATTACTCGGGTGTTCAAGCCTGCCGGGCCCTGCGCCAAGAGGGCTACAAGATCATTTTGATCAACTCCAATCCTGCCACGATCATGACCGACCCCGACACGGCGGATGTGACCTACATTGAGCCTATCACTTGGCAAACGGTTGAGAAAATCATCGCCAAAGAAAGGCCTGATGCCATTTTGCCAACCATGGGTGGGCAGACTGCGCTCAATTGTGCCTTGGACTTGTGGCACAACGGTGTGCTTGAGAAGTACAAGGTCGAGTTGATTGGCGCCTCTCCTGAGGCGATTGACAAGGCAGAGGACCGTCAAAAGTTCAAAGAAGCCATGACCTCCATTGGGCTGGGTTCCGCCCGGTCAGGCATTGCACACACTTTGGCAGAAGCTTGGGATGTGCAAAAAACATTGGGCTTCCCAGTCGTCATTCGTCCCAGTTTCACACTAGGTGGGACGGGGGGTGGCATTGCGTATAACGCCGAGGAGTTCGAGACCATTTGCAAACGTGGCATTGAGGCCTCACCAACCAGTGAGCTTTTGATTGAAGAGAGCTTGGTGGGATGGAAAGAGTACGAGATGGAAGTGGTGCGTGACAAAGCGGACAACTGCATCATTGTGTGCTCGATCGAGAATTTGGATCCCATGGGCGTTCACACCGGTGACTCCATCACTGTAGCGCCGGCCCAAACCCTCTCTGACAAAGAGTATCAAATCATGCGCAATGCCTCATTGGCCGTGTTGCGTGAGATTGGTGTGGACACGGGGGGTAGCAACGTTCAGTTCTCCATTAACCCAGTTGATGGACGGATGGTGGTCATTGAGATGAACCCCAGGGTTTCTCGTTCCTCAGCCTTGGCCTCTAAAGCCACGGGATTCCCAATTGCAAAAGTTGCAGCCAAATTGGCCGTGGGTTATACCTTGGATGAGTTGAGCAACGAAATCACGGGAGGTCTTACGCCGGCCTCCTTTGAGCCAAGCATTGATTACGTCGTCACCAAGATTCCTCGATTTGCGTTTGAGAAATTCCCAACCGCCGATTCTCGCTTGACCACTCAGATGAAATCTGTGGGTGAGGTCATGGCCATGGGTCGCACCTTCCAAGAGTCCTTCCAAAAGGCCTTGAGGGGCTTGGAGGTTGGGGTGGACGGCATGAACGAGAAAACCCAGGACCGAGAGATTTTGGAAAAAGAGCTAGGTACCCCCGGTCCAGAGCGAATTTGGTATGTCGGAGATGCTTTCGCAATGGGCATGAGTGTTGATGAGGTCTTTGACCTTACCCGGATCGACCCCTGGTTTTTGCGTCAAATTGAAGACATTGTCAAAATCGAGTTGGAGCTTGAAAAGCACGGATTACTCGATTTGAGCGCTCAAGAGATGAGGCAGCTCAAACAAAAGGGATTCTCAGATCGCCGTTTGGCCAAGTTGCTTAAATCAACCGAACAAAACGTTCGGGCCAAACGCCATGAGTTGGGCATCAGACCCGTGTACAAACGCGTTGACACCTGTGCAGCAGAGTTTGAGACCAAGACGGCCTACCTCTACTCAAGCTACGACCAAGAGTGTGAGTCACAGCCCACGAACGCCAAAAAGATCATGGTGTTAGGGGGAGGACCCAATCGCATTGGTCAAGGCATTGAGTTTGATTATTGTTGCGTGCACGCAGCCATGGCTTTGAGAGAAGATGGCTACGAGACCATCATGGTCAATTGCAACCCCGAGACCGTCTCCACCGATTACGACACCAGCGACAGGCTCTACTTTGAGCCCTTGACGCTAGAGGATGTGCTGGAGATTGTGGACAAAGAAAAACCTGTAGGTGTCATTGTTCAGTACGGAGGTCAAACGCCTTTGAAGTTGGCGCTTGGCCTAGAGGCTGCAGGTGTCCCCATCATTGGCACAAGCCCCGACATGATCGATGCGGCCGAGGACCGCGAGCGCTTTCAAAAGCTCTTGCACGAATTGGGCTTGAAGCAGCCCCCCAACGCCACGGCCAGAACGCAAGAAGAGGCCTTGGAGCATGCCAGTACTTTGGGATACCCCTTGGTCGTGCGTCCAAGCTACGTGCTTGGCGGTCGTGCGATGGAGATTGTGCATGAGCAAAGAGATCTTGAGCGTTACATGCGAGAGGCCGTTAAGGTGAGTCATGACTCTCCCGTGCTTCTCGATCGTTTCTTGAACGATGCCATCGAGTGTGATGTGGATTGTTTGAGTGATGGTCAAGTCACCTTCATAGGTGGTGTGATGGAGCACATAGAACAAGCTGGGGTGCACAGTGGTGACTCTGCTTGCTCACTGCCTCCTTACTCCCTGTCTCAGGCAACAATTGATGAGTTAAAGCGTCAAACCCAAGCCATGGCCAAAGCGCTCAAGGTGGTGGGCTTGATGAACGTGCAGTTTGCCATTCAGCGCGTGGACCATCAAGATGTGATCTATGTTTTGGAGGTCAACCCCAGGGCTTCTAGAACCGTGCCTTTTGTCTCCAAAGCAACGGGTATTCAGTTGGCCAAAGTGGCTGCTCGCTGCATGGCTGGTCAGACCTTGGCCTCTCAAGGCATTGAGCACGAGGTAACTCCTCCTTATTTCAGTGTCAAAGAGGCGGTGTTCCCCTTTGTGAAGTTTCCCGGTGTGGACACGATCTTGGGCCCAGAGATGAAGTCCACGGGCGAGGTCATGGGGGTTGGAAAGACTTTTGGTGAGGCTTTTGTTAAGAGTCAAATTGGCGCTGGCACCAAACTGCCTCGTCCAAGCGATGCGGTGAACCGAGTCTTTTTGACCGTTAAAAATGCTGACAAACCCAAAGCTGTTTCAATTGCACAAGAGCTGGTCTCTATGGGCTTTGAGCTGGTGGCCACCAAAGGGACGGCGCAGGCCATTCAGGCTGCTGGGATTGCAGTGACCGTGGTCAACAAAGTCACAGAGGGTCGTCCTCATGTGGTGGACATGATCAAGAACAACGAAATTGCGTTGGTCATCAACACCGTTGAGGAGCGTCGCAATGCGATTGCCGATTCACGCCAAATTAGAACCACAGCCTTGCTCTCCAGAGTGACCACATTCACCACCATCGCAGGTGCGCAAGCGGCAGTGCAGGGGATGAGGTACATGAACGACTTGGATGTCTATTCTTTGCAAGAGTTACACGCCCAGTTGTGAGTCGTGGGTCAAGCATGAGCGCTTGTTCACCAAGTGCCTTGTGCGTGTTTGAATTTTCAAGACCTCTAGGCTTGCAAGCTCTCCTCACAGGGGGCTTTGCAAATGGAGGTGGATTGGGGCAAATCAGAATTTGATCTGCCCCGAATTTTTTGTTTTTAGGAGTCTCTCAGTCATGGCCACCGTTCCAATCACCAAGCGAGGAGCTGAAAAGCTCAAAGAGGAATTGCATCGACTCAAAACCGTTGAGCGTCCCTCTGTCATCAACGCCATTGCAGAGGCACGTGCTCAGGGAGACTTGAGCGAAAACGCAGAGTACGATGCTGCCAAAGATCGTCAAGGCTTCATTGAAGGCCGAATTCAAGAAATTGAGGGTAAGCTATCCGTTGCCCAAGTGATTGATCCCTCTTCCTTGGATGCAGATGGCAAAGTGGTTTTTGGTGCCACGGTGGAGCTCGAAGATGAGAACACCTCTGAGAAAGTCACGTACCAGATCGTGGGCGAAGATGAGGCCGATTTGAAACTGGGACTCATCAACGTGAGCTCCCCAATCGCCCGAGCACTGATTGGAAAAGAGGACGGGGACATTGCCATTGTGGATGCACCTGGTGGGCAAAAGCGTTATGAAATCATTGGGGTCTCCTATATCTGAGACCTCTTCAATGCTGAGCCGATTGGGCCACTGGCTTGACCTCATGCTCAACGCCCTTTTGTGGGGCAGTTTGACCGTGGTGGGAGCTGTGGTGGTGCCCATGCTGTTCATGCTCTTGACTCCCAAAGCCTTGGCTGGGATGGTGGCGGGACAGCTCTTTGTGATGGAGTCTGTCATGGTGTTGGTTGTGAGTCTTTATGTGCTCATGCGAAAAACCATGGCGCGTCGGACCCAAGCTGCAGATCAATCAACTGGTTTTTCTTCGCTCCCCTGGGCTGCAGGGTTGAACATCCTTTTGTCTGCATTGATGCTGACAGTGGTGATCGGAAAAATCACCCAGTCTGAACCTCAAGACAGGGCTTTTTGGCATGCCTTGGGAAGTGCAGTTTATGCTCTGATGTGGGGCTTCTCAGCCAAGCAGTTGAGTGATTTTGCCAGGCCCAAAGCGTGAGCCTTGGGGGTGTGGCGCCATTAGCCCAAAGAGGACTTTTTAATCGATTTTTGTTTGGGTTTTGCACGTTTGACTTGGCCACCGGTGGTCAAGCGTTGATTGCCCAATACGCGCAAAGTTTTGACCTCAGGTCTTTGACCGCCGCGCGAGGAGTATTTCAAAACTTTGAAATCCTTTGGACCCCGCATTCTCTCTGGGTCTTGGGTTTTCTCTTTGGGGCGAGGCGTGCGCCAGAGCACAAACAATTTGCCAATGTGTTGGATGGGCGCAGCACTCAGTTGATCGGCCAAGGTTTGAAAGAGCGCCTCTCGGGCGACTCGATCATCTCCTTGGGCTCTCACTTTGATCAAGCCGTGAGCGTTCAAGGCTTGATCAATTTCATGAAGAACGTTCTCGGTGAGACCATCAGATCCAATCATCACGACGGGATCCAAGTGGTGGGCCAAGGCTCGGTGCTCTTTGCGAAGGGCGGGGGACAGAATAATTGCAGGCATAGAGGTATTATCCACGCTATGAGGACACAAAACCAGTGAAGATCAAGACCAAGAGCAAAAAAGTCAATAAATCATGGCTCAACGACCACGTCAACGACACCTACGTTAAGTTGGCCAAGAAGGAGGGCTACCGCGCTAGAGCGGCCTACAAGCTCAAAGAAATTGATGAGCAATTGAAGTTGATACGCCCTGGAGACTGGGTGGTTGACTTGGGGAGCGCACCCGGCGCGTGGAGTCAATATGTTCGCAGGCGCCTCTCTCCTGAGGGGGCCGCCATAGGGCAATTGAACGGCACCATCATTGCCTTGGATATTTTGCCCATGGAGGCGGTAGAAGGGGTGCAGTTCATTCAAGGCGATTTCCGCGAGCCTGAGGTGCTGGAAGTCTTGGCCAACCGCTTGGAGGGGCGTTTGGTGGATGTGGTGGTCTCGGACATGGCGCCCAATCTCTCAGGGATCGAGTCGGCGGATGCGGCCAGAATCGCTCACTTGGTTGAATTGGCCATTGAGTTCAGTCAACTGCACTTGAAGCGAGACGGCGCATTGGTGACCAAAGTCTTTCACGGCAGTGGTTACAGTCAATTGGTCAAACTCTTCAAAGAGAACTTTGTTCGCGTCAAGCCCATCAAACCCAAGGCCTCTCGTGACAAGTCCTCTGAGACGTTTTTGGTGGGCATGGGGTTGAAGTCACCCTTAAAGCAAGAGGGTGATTAAGTGGTTTTTGAGGTGGGTTGACCTCTTTTAAGAAAAAGGATGGCATCAAAGTACTTCTTTTTTGCTCTTTAGAGACAAATTACACCCAAGAAGCATTTGCAAAGCGCACTCAACCCCTCTTTTGGTCATAATCTAATGCTAAATCTGCTTGAAATGACCCCAAGGTGTGTCCACTCCCCTTGAAAAGTCTAAAATGGTAGTCATGTCACTCATTGAGTGATCTTTTGCATTTTTTCCGATTGGAGCCCTCATTGAACAATCAATGGTTCTCAAAAGTTGCCGTATGGCTTGTCATTGGCCTTGTGCTGTTCACTGTGTTCAAGCAGTTTGATAAAACAGTCTCCTCCGGTAGCACCTACATTGCCTACTCTGATTTTTTAGATGAAGTCAGGGCCAAGCACATCAAAAACGCCACCATTCAAGAAGGTCAAGGCGGCACTGAAATCTTGGCTGTGACGGAGGATGAACGTCACCTCAAAACCAATGCCACCTATTTGGATCGTGGACTCGTGGGTGACTTGATTGCAAACGGGGTTAAATTTGACGTCAAACCCAGAGAAGAGGGCTCTTTGATCATGACGCTCTTGGTGAGCTGGGGGCCGATGCTGCTGTTAATTGGCGTTTGGATTTACTTCATGCGTCAAATGCAAGGGGGCGGCAAAGGCGGCGCCTTTAGCTTTGGCAAGAGCAAAGCGCGCATGCTCGATGAAAACAACAATACCGTGACTTTTGCTGATGTTGCTGGGTGCGATGAGGCCAAAGAAGAGGTCAAGGAAGTGGTGGACTTTTTAAAGGATCCACAAAAATTCCAAAAATTGGGTGGCCGAATTCCAAGAGGCTTGCTGTTGGTGGGACCTCCAGGAACGGGTAAAACGCTTTTGGCCAAAGGAATTGCGGGTGAGGCGAAAGTGCCTTTCTTTAGCATCTCGGGTTCAGATTTTGTGGAAATGTTTGTCGGTGTGGGCGCAGCCCGTGTGCGCGACATGTTTGAAAATGCAAAGAAAAACGCGCCTTGCATCATCTTCATCGATGAGATCGATGCAGTGGGTCGTCAACGTGGCGCAGGCCTGGGCGGGGGCAACGACGAGCGCGAACAGACCCTGAACCAAATGCTGGTTGAGATGGATGGTTTTGAGACCAATTTGGGTGTGATTGTGGTGGCTGCTACCAACCGGCCTGATATTTTGGACGCTGCTTTGCTACGCCCTGGCCGTTTTGATCGACAAGTTTATGTGACATTGCCCGATATCAGGGGCCGTGAGCAAATTTTGAACGTTCACATGAGAAAGGTGCCCTTGGGTCAAGATGTGAATGCGGGCGTCATTGCTCGTGGTACTCCTGGCATGAGTGGCGCTGATTTGGCCAATCTTTGCAATGAAGCGGCCTTGATGGCGGCCCGAAGAAATGCACGCGTTGTTGAGATGGTGGACTTTGAAAAAGCCAAAGATAAAATTTTGATGGGCCCTGAGAGAAAGAGCATGGTCATGCCCGAGGAGGAACGCGTGAACACGGCTTACCACGAGTCCGGTCACGCACTCATTGGCAAGTTGCTCCCCAAGTGCGATCCCGTGCACAAGGTCACGATCATTCCTCGCGGTCGCGCTTTGGGTGTGACGATGAGTTTGCCTGAAAAAGATCGCTATAGCTACGACCGGGAATACATGTTGAACCAAATTAGCATGCTCTTTGGTGGTCGAATTGCCGAGGAGGTGTTCATGAACCAAATGACCACGGGTGCCAGCAATGACTTTGAGCGTGCCACTTCCATCGCTCGTGACATGGTCATGAGGTATGGCATGACCGAGGCTTTGGGTCCCATGGTTTATGCGGAAAATGAAGGCGAAGTCTTTTTAGGTCGTTCTGTGACCAAGACCACCAACATGAGTGAGGCCACCATGCAAAAGGTGGATGCTGAGGTGCGAAGCATCATTGATGGCCAATATGCGTTGGCCAGGCGGTTGATTGAAGAGCATTCGGATCACATGCATGCAATGGCCAAAGCCTTGTTGGAGTGGGAGACCATTGATACCGAGCAAATTGATGACATCATGGCGGGTCGCCCTCCAAGGCCACCCAAGGACTGGACGCCTCGCGTACCCCCTTCTGGTGACGGACCCTCGGGTGGTACGCCTGCGGTTCACACCACACCGGTGACCACATCGAGCACAATCTAACCCAGCAGATGCCCCCTAGGGCCGTCAACGCTCAAAGATGAACAAACGCGCTGAAAGGCGCGTTTGTTCATTGCAAACCAAGATATGAATGCTTTCCATGCCAGTTGATACATTGACAGGACGCTCTCAGTCCGCCCTACAGCCTTCCGCTCAAATGCGCTCAATTTGGCAGACCTCTCGGTTTGCCATCGATTTGGCGAGGCCTTGTGTCATGGCCATCGTGAATGTGACCCCCGACTCGTTTTCTACGGTTGAGGGGCAGCACCTTGGCCAACCGAGTGAACTCACCAAGAAGAGCATTGAATTGGCTCAAGCACAACTCAAATCGGGTGCTCATGTGCTCGATATTGGGGCAGAGTCGACCCGTCCCGGTGCCAGCCCAGTCTCCGCCGAGGAGGAGTGGGCGCGCCTTCAGCCTGTGCTGGAAGAGGTACTCAAGTGGGGTGTCCCCATCTCAGTGGACACCTACAAACCCATCACCATGCAAAAGGCGCTGGACATGGGGGTTGACATCATCAATGATGTTTGGGCTTTGCGCCAAGAGGGGGCTTTGAGCATCGTCGCATCATTTGGTTGCGGGGTGTGCCTCATGCACATGCACGCCGAGCCCAAAACCATGCAACTCTCGCCCATGAAGGGCGATGCGGTGCTCATGGTCAAAGATTTCTTGCAAGCGCAGGTGCGAGTGACTCTGCAAGCTGGTGTGGCTCGTGAGCGCATCGTGCTTGACCCAGGCATTGGGTTTGGTAAAACCGTGGAGCAAAACTTTTCTTTGCTAGAGCAGCAAGACACTTTGATGCAGCTGTCTTTGCCACTTTTGGTGGGTTGGAGTCGCAAATCCTCTTTGGGAGCGGTGACTGGCTTGGATATTCATCATCGATTGGTGCCAAGTGTCGCTGCGGCCCTTTTGGCCGTTGAAAGAGGAGCCAAGGTGGTGCGTGTCCATGATGTGCAAGCCACACATGAGGCATTGACCATTTGGAAGCACGCCAGTGCTCAAAGTGTAATTTGAGCACTGACGTTTCAAATGAGTCTGTTCTTGGTTTGAAAAAAAAGGAGACAATGGTTGTCAAAAAAGCCAGGTGGGTTGAGCTCACTTGCGACAGGCCAATGCAAGCTAAACTGTGCAATTCAAAGAAAAAACGATAGACATGACAAGAAAATATTTCGGCACCGATGGCATTCGTGGCACCGTGGGACAAAGTCCCATCACGCCTGATTTCATGTTGAAGTTGGCTCACAGTGTGGGCCGTGTGCTTAAAAAACACCACGACAAGCCCTTGGTTCTGATTGGCAAGGACACTCGCATCTCAGGCTACATGCTGGAGTCTGCGTTGGAGTCGGGTTTTAATTCGGCGGGAGTGGATGTGCTCTTGCTTGGACCGTTGCCGACACCAGGTGTTGCATATTTAACCCGTGCACAAAGGGCCAACTTGGGTGTGGTGATCAGTGCGAGTCACAATCCTTTTGCCGACAATGGCATTAAGTTCTTCTCCGAGCGAGGAAGCAAGCTCCCAGATTCTTGGGAGTTGGAGGTGGAGGAGATGATGCAAGAGCCCTCAGAGTGGGTGAGCTCTGCGCAACTTGGAAAGACACGTCGATTGAACGACGCTCAAGGGCGTTATCTCGAATTTTGTAAATCTACGTTTGACCCCGAACTCTCGCTTCATGGGTTGAAGATCGTGGTTGACGCTGCCCATGGTG
>CAIKYO010000262.1 GCA_903831655.1 uncultured Burkholderiales bacterium | reverse complement strand
TCTCATTTAAATATATAACTTTGAAAAGTTACATACATTGCACAAAATATATGTTTTCTTAAAGTTTAATTTGCCTTAACCCATATCAATAACGAGAATTAGTTAATTAATCAAAGAGATTAAACGCGTAATTTTTTATCAAAATGAATGAAGTCAAAGAAAAATTCATCACGGCCTCCAACGAGCCTTACTTCCACGCGCCTCGAAGCAGAAATACGCCCATCAAAGCGTCGATGCAAAAGATTGAAGGCCTACCTAAAAAGCTAAAACTTTTCTTGATTTCAGGCAGCAAGTTTTGGCGACTGCGGTATTTTCATAAAGGTAACTATTTAATTAAGAGTCTAAAGACCACTGATTTGGCAGAGGCCACCGCTGCGGCGCGCTTGTTTTATGAAAGTCTTCTAGAAAGTGGTGTGATTGACGATGAGAGCCCAAATGTTCAACGACTCATGCCCGTCAACAACCAGCACTTGTTGCATGAACTGATTCAAGAAATACTGGAGGAAGAGCAGCAAAAGGTCAAACGCAACGAAATCAAGCGGGGCTCGTATGTGATGACGCAACTCAGGCTAGAGGGCGTCATATTTGATTTTTTCAAGGACAAAGCTCTCAGCAAAATCAATGCAAAAACTTTGGTGCAGTTTGTGAACGTGTTGACAGAAAAAGAATTCACCGTTTCAACCATGCAAGGCTACATAGCCAATGCCAGAAAGCTGCTGAAGTTATTGCACAGCAAAGATATTTTGCCCAGTATTGCGCAGTTTCCATCGCTTAAGTCGCAACCGCATTCACGCGGTGCTTTTACGCTGACTGAGTACAAAGCGATTTTGAGAAAGTCAAAAGATTATCGACAGCTGACGTTTAACGATTGGGGTGAAGGCCGTGCTTGGATTCCAGTGGAATACCGTCAAATGCCCTATGAAATGAATTGGTTAATTCGCTTCATGATTTACACCTTTGTGCGGCCAGGCGATATTCGGCAAATAAGAAATAAACATGTTGAAATCATCAACGGCACTTACAAGTATTTACGGCTCACCTTGCCAGAAGTCAAAAGGCACAATGCGCCCACGGTCAGCTTGCCCGCTGCAGTTGGCATATTCAAACGTCAACTTGAATATCAAAAACAACGTGGGTTTGGCGATCCCGAGGATTATGTGTTTTTCCCTGAAATTTCAAATAGAAAAACCTTATTGGGCATCTTAGGGTGGGCATTCAATTGGATCATGAACGATCTGGGTATTAAAACCGGTCCGCATGGCATCGAGCGATCACTCTACAGTTTGCGCCACACTTCCATCACATTCAGATTGATTTATGGTGGCAATATCGACTTGCTCACCCTCGCGCGTAATGCGCGAACATCGGTAGAGATGATTGAAAAGTTTTACGCCAGCACCATGTCTGCAGAAATGAATGTCGCACTGATTCACAACAAACGCCGCTGATGAAATGCAGCGTTTTATAATTCCATTCCACAAAAAACGGGGTGTAGCTTAGCCTGGTAGAGCGCTACGTTCGGGACGTAGAGGCCGGAGGTTCGAATCCTCTCACCCCGACCAAATAATCAGTAACTTAGACGGTTATGCACAATGCTTTTTTATCGGTGTGAAAGCAGTGTGTGAAACGAGGTCGAGTTTTTCTACGG
>CAIKYO010000261.1 GCA_903831655.1 uncultured Burkholderiales bacterium | reverse complement strand
TCAAAATGCCTTGTGACCCAATGCCCACATTGGTTCCAAAAACCGATCTAAAAGCAAGTGAAGTCTTTCCAAATTCATAAGCCACTCTGACCTCTTGACTCATTGATAGGCCAATACCGCCATACTCTTCGGGAATTGATAAACCAAAGAGACCCATTTCCTTCATGCCTTCAACCAAGTTTGAGGCAACATCATCGTGCTCTTCTAAATACCCCTCTTGAGGGACTAATTTTTCTTGAACAAATCGCTCTACGGTTGAGAGCAATAAGTCGAATGATTCTTGATCAAGTGCCATTGAGTTTTACCTTTTATCTTGCGAGAATTAGCAATTTTTAAAAATGGGTTTGCGTTTTTCAACAAATGCATGCATTCCTTCATGTGCATCTACACTTGCGAATCGTGCATAAAGTGAATTTCGCTCAAACGTGATCCCCTCAGAGAGTGGACTCTCCCAAGTTCGGTTGATCGACTCTTTGATGCTGATCAAGGCGGGCAATGAAAAACTCGCC
Source organism: uncultured Burkholderiales bacterium (assembly GCA_903831655.1). Lineage (GTDB taxonomy): Bacteria > Pseudomonadota > Gammaproteobacteria > Burkholderiales > Burkholderiaceae_C > Limnohabitans. The sequence continues at coordinate 6,274 of CAIKYO010000261.1, read as the reverse complement.
ATTGACGTTGCAATTTTCAAAACTTCATCTATAAAAGCTTCGTCAGACAAGACACGCGACACAAGTCCATAACGATCAGCTTCCTCTGAGCTTAGGGTTCGCGCTGTCAAACACATGTCCATTGCCTTTGCCTTACCAATTGCCCTAGGCAGTCGCTGTGTTCCACCTGCACCGGGCATCATCGCCAACTTGATTTCAGGCAAAGCAAATTTTGCTGATGTAGAGGCAATGATCACATCAAATGAGAGTGCCAACTCACAGCCCCCACCCATCGCAAATCCGCTCACTGCTGCTATGACTGGTTTTCGTACTTTGCGAATGGTCTCCCAATTGCGTGTGATAAATGACGACTGAAACACATCGTTGTAGGTCCAATCGGTCATGGCTTGAATATCGGCACCTGCAGCAAAAGCCTTGTCGGATCCAGTTAAAACAATGACGCTGATGTCTTGATCTCGGTCTAAAGCAAGCAAAGCCTCACCCAATGCATCCATCAAAGCATCATTCAATGCGTTGAGTTGTTCTGGACGATTGAGTTTCAAGAGCGCCACTCGCCCCATCTTTTCACAGAGCAAAATTGAATTCTCGCTGGCCATTTTTTAAATTACTCAACCGATATTTTTTGTTCACGAATCAAAGTCGACAAGACCCGTCCTTCGTTTATCAAAAGCGTTTTGAATTCACCCGTTTCAAGCCAAGTATTCTCCGCACCTAGCTCTGCAAACCTTGATTTCACATTGGCTTGGGCAAGTGCCTTGCCAATTTCTTTGTTCAAGCGAGCTAAAACATCAGCTGGCGTGTTGTTAGGCGCCCATAATCCGAACCAAATGTCCAAATCTGCACCCTTAAAACCTTGCTCTGCTACCGTCGGTACTTCTGGGAAGAAGGGTGAACGCTTCGCACTCACAATACCCAATAATTTAACTTTCCCACTTCGAATGTGAGGGAAGGCAATTCCTGGATCGCAGGCGAAATCAGCTTGTCCCGATAAAACATCTTGGAGTGCGGGAGCGGCACCTCTGTATGGAATATGAGTAACTTCAGGTAAATTGGTTGCTTGTTTAAACAGTTCACAAGCCAAATGAGGAGGGGTTCCAGACCCAGATGATGCGTAACTCATGGTGCCTGGGTGCGCTTTTGCTATGGCCACCAAGTCTTTGACATCTTTTGCATTCATTTGAGGCTTGGCAATCAAATACATCTGAGTTCGCCCAATTCCAGAAACAGGCGTGAGGTCTCTCGAAGGTAAATTGGGTGATTTGAACAGCCAAGGGTTTGCCGTCTCCACAGATGTGGGGGCAACAAGAAAGGTATATCCGTCAGCAGGCGCTCTCACCACCTCACTCACTGCAATGTTTCCACTGGCACCAGGCTTGTTATCAATGATGATGGGCTGACCCACTGACTCCGTCATGGCTTGCGACAGAAGTCTTGCCAAAACGTCAGTGGTTCCTCCTGGAGCAAATCCAACAACAATTCGGATGGGTTTGCTAGGCCATGCATTGGTATCCGCATGCACATATGCAGATGCAAAGAGACCAAGGATTGAAATGGTTTTTGTGATTTTCAGGATGAATCCTAAAGGCAATGTCAATGATCTCATGTCTCGTCACTTAATGGTTTTTTTTGAAATTATTTTGTTGATCTTTAAAGTGATTCTTTTAAGCTCTCGCGCAGTTTAAATTTTTGTATCTTGCCCGATGGCGTCGAAGGCATCGCTTCTTGAATGATGAGCTTTTCAGGTATGTATTGAATTGCAACCTTTTGCTCTTTGAGATAGCGAACCATTTCTTCAAATTCAAAGTGCTGTCCAGGCTTGAGTACCACCACAGCACAGGCGCGTTCTCCTAGTCGCTCATCGGGATATGCAACAATTGCTGCCAATGAAATGGCGGGATGCTTGTACAGTAAAGACTCCATCTCAACCACAGGAATGTTCTCACCCCCCCGAATGATCACGTCCTTGCTGCGTCCAGTGATTCGAACGTAGCCTTGTTGATCCATTTTTGCGAGATCACCTGTATCGAACCATCCATTTGCATCGGTCCCATTGAGATGCGCGCGTTTCAAATAACCTCCAAAATTTGAGCACGAACGAACCAACAAGCGACCGGCTTCTCCAATGGGTAACTCCTCACCCGATTCGTTGACCACTTTGAGCTCTACACCAGCCAAAGGTACCCCATCTGTCGTAAAAGCTCTCTCATCGGGATCGTCCAATTTGATGAGCGTTACTGCACCGTTCTCAGTCATACCCCAAGCTGAAACTATTTTGGTTCCCAAAACACTTCTTGCTTGTTCAACCAAAGGACCTGGTATTGGAGCGCCTGCACATAAAAATGTTTTGAGGGTAGGTACTTTTGTGTTTGAACTTTGTACGGTTCTTGCTAAATCGGTTAGAAAAGGCGTAGAGGCCATGGTGAAGGTTGCACCTTCGCTTTGGATCAAATCAATCGCTTTGGAGGGCTCCCATACGTCCAAAATCACCGCACTGGATTTGAGCATGATGGGCATCATAAGGCCGTACATGAATCCAGTTTGATGCGCCATTGGAGAGGCCATCAGCACCAAATCGCTCTCTGAGAGATTCAATCGTTTAGCATAAGGGATGATATTGGCCATGACCGTATTGGCCGAGTGCATCACCCCTTTGGATTCACCCGTTGTGCCCGATGTGTAAATCAACTGGGTGATGTCATCGGGACTGGGTCTGTGACGGTTGAGTATTTCAGGTGCGTTGGATTCCTTTTCCCAATCGGGTCCACTTAGCAAATGATCAAAACTATTATCGCCATCCCCGTTCACCACTACAACATGCTGGAGATCTGGCAAATCAGGCCTCAGACCATTGACCATTGCCTCAAAATCAAATCCCCTGAACACCTTTGGAATGATGAATACTTTGGCCTCGCCATGTTTGAGCATGAAGGACAACTCTCTTTCGCGAAAGATGTGCATGAGCGGATTCATAACTGCACCAATGCGAGAACATGCCAAATATGTAAGTGTGAATTGCCACCAGTTTGGAAGCTGACAAGCGACAACGTCGTTTGCACCCACTCCTAACTTGGTCAGACCAATTGCAATTCGATCCGCCATTTTCGACAGCTCAGCATAGGTAAACTCAGTCACCTGACCGCCCTCAGACCGGACAGCTTTCAAGGCAACTTTATGGGGAAACCTTTTTACACAATCGTCCAAATCATCATTGATGGTTCGATCATGCCAATAACCTTTGGCAATGCTTTCTGCTCTTCTGGGTGCCAGTAAAACTGCATCGAATTTCATTTTTGTCTCCTTACTTATTTTTTTCTCATCTTCAGGCAGGTACAAACTTTCTTCCTGCTCTAGTTCTTGCAATGATGGTTTTCATGATTTGAGCTGTTCCATCTCCAATTTGAAAACCCAGCACGTCTCTCAACCTCTGCTCCATCAATCCCCTGTCGTATCCTCCATGCCCAAAACACAATAGGCATTGATGAATGACGTCATAAGCGAGTTTGGGTCCCCACCATTTGGCCATGCCGGCTTCGGCCGTATGCGGAAGATTTTTATCTTTCAACCAAAGACCCTGCAAACACAACAACCTGGCACCTTCCACTTCCGTATCAAATTGAGCCAAAGGATGAGTGATGCCTTGAAATGCCGATAAGGGTTGACCAAAAGCCTCCCTTTGCGTGATGTATTGCCATGTCTCCTCTAAAGCAACTCTGGCAACAGCCAAACACTGCAAGCCAATCAAAGACCTGGAAAAATCAAAGCCGTGCATGACTTGGACAAATCCCTTGTTTTCATCCCCAAGCCTGTGACTCAAAGGAACTCTCACATTGTCAAAAAAGATGGAGCCTCTTCCAATGGCCCTCTGACCGTGGCAATCGAACCGGTTTGTTTTAATCCCTTTGGTATCCATTGGAACCAACAAAGCAGTCACTCCATGAGCACCGTCCTCGGCTTTGCCAGTTCGACCAAACACCACGGTAATGTCAGCTTGATCAGCTGCTGAAATTGAAGTTTTCTCACCATTGATCACATACTCATCCCCGTCTTGCTCAATTCGCAACCTCAGATTTGCAGCATCTGAGCCACCTCTGGGCTCCGTCAACGCAATTGCGCAAATGATTTCACCTTGAGTCAGTTTTTTTAACCAAGGTTTCACAACTTCTGGTTTGCCGTATTTGGACAATATTTGTCCATTCAAAGACGCCAGTAAATTAAGATATGAAATACTCAGGTCTGCTCTTGCGATTTCCTCATGAATGACTCCTGCTGCGAGGCAACCCATGCCCAAGCCACCGAATTCCTCGGGTAGTTCGGGACACAGAAAACCCAACTCTCCCATTTCTCGCAAAAGTGCTTTATCGAGTACCCTGGTTTTATCTCGATCTAAGTACCCAGGCTTGATGCGTTCATCGGCAAAACGCCTCACCGTTTCAGCAAGCGCTTGCAAATCTTCGTCAATGTATGGATTTGGATTCATGAGGATCTCTTTACAGTTGAATCATTTTGCGTATTTTCTGAATTCAGGTTTACGCTTTTCTTGAAGCGCTTTGACCCCTTCACGTGACTCATCTGTATCGTAGTAGAGCTTGAGCGCATACATTCCCATCCCTGCAATACCAGCTTGATGGGCCGTATCCATATTGAAACTGCGCTTGGCAATCGCGATTGCTGTAGGACTTCTCTCACAAATTTCCTCTGCCCATTTTTGTACCTCCTCATCGAGTTGCTCGTGAGGAACGCAAACATTGGCCAAACCCATTGAAACGGCCTCGTGCCCTGAATAGCGACGGTTCAAGTACCAAATTTCACGCGCCTTTTTTTCTCCCACTACTCTTGCTAGAAAGGCAGTTCCGTAACCAGGGTCCACAGATCCCATTTTTGGGCCCACTTGACCGAAGATGGCTTTCTCTGAACAAATGGTCAGATCACAAATCGTGCACAAAACATTACCGCCTCCAATGGCGTAGCCCTGCACTCGCGCTATGACAGGCTTGGGCACATCGCGAATTGCAGTGTGTAATTCCTCCATGGGCAGACCGATCGTTCCCCTGCCGTCGTAATTGCCATCGTGTGCGGATTGATCTCCTCCTGTGCAAAATGCTCTCTCACCAGCACCCGCCAAAACGATTGCTCCGATGGATTTGTCATATCCAGCCTTGTTCACAGCTTTGATGATTTCGTCACAAGTCGTTCCGCGAAATGCATTCATCTTCTCTGGTCGATTGATCGTGATCCATGCAACTCCGTTGCGATTTTCGTAAATGATGTCTTCAAAATTCATGATGAGTTCCTATTTGTTTATTCAATCAACCGTTCATGGTGAGGCCACCAGACACACTTAAAACCTGACCAGTGATGTACGAAGCCTCTTCGCTTGCAAAAAAGACAATTGCGCCTGGCAAATCGCTAGGCTGTCCGATACGCCCCAAAGGAATCGCGCGTGTGAATGCATCCATGAGCTTTTCGGGATTTCCTGCACCCTCTTTGTAATCCGCAAACAAGGCCGTATCAGTGGGACCAGGGCACACAACGTTCACTGTGATGTTGTGTCTTGCGTGTTCACGAGCAATGGTCTTTGAGAACGCCACCAATCCTCCCTTGCAAGCAGCGTAGACCGCTTCGCCAGAGGAACCCACACGCGCGGCATCCGATGCGATGTTCACGATGCGTCCTGCTTTGCGATTGGCCATCAGTGGAAGCACCGCATGATGCATGTGCAACGCTCCCGTGAGATTAATGGCAATCAAACGCTCCCATTGATCAGGCGTTGTTTTGGTGAAAGGCTTGAATACATCCCAGCCTGCGTTGTTGACAAGGACATGGATAGGACCGAGCTCGGCTTCCACCGCGTTGACTGCTTTGTCCACTGCACTGCGGTTTGTGATGTCACACTCATAGGCAGCGGCATGTCCTCCTGCAGCGACAATTTCATCCACTACTTTTTGGGCAGCGATCAAATTCATATCGAATACAGCGACCTTGGCGCCCTCTTGGGCAAACCTCTTGCAACTTGCACCGCCTATGCCGCCGCCGCCACCAGTGACAACAACCACTTTTCCTTCGAATTTACTCATTTTTTTCTCCTGTCGAATTGATGGTGACTTGAACAACATGAATTTCATTAAATTCAATATTATGTAAATACATTGACATATATTATCTGTAAGTTTATTTATAATGCAATACATAGACATCAGTAAAACACCATGGATTACCCTACTAAAAACGACAAAAATCCGCACGAAGCCTATTTCTTCTACGGTGTTCCTTTTGG
>CAIKYO010000260.1 GCA_903831655.1 uncultured Burkholderiales bacterium | reverse complement strand
TTCTGGTAATGTAATACACAACCTGGATAGTTTGAAACAGGGCCATGGCTGTAAATGTGCAAATGGACATCGATGGACTCGTCAAACTTGGCTGTTGCGAATTCTTTCACGAGCACCAAAGCGTCTGCCAATGGGTAGAGCTTGTTGCCGTCAATTTTGCCCACTTGGGTCTTTTGTTTTTTAGTCAATGCCATGATCAGATCACTCCCTCTACGGTGACACCCATTGAACGAGCAGAGCCCGCAATGGTGCGAACAGCCGCGTCCATGTCAGCAGCTGTCATGTCGGGCATCTTTGTTTTTGCAATCTCTTCGAGTTGCGCGCGGGTGATCTTGCCCACCTTGTCGGCGTGTGGCTTGGAAGAACCCTTGTCGAGCTTGATCGCTTTTTTGATCAAAGTCGTTGCAGGAGGGGTCTTGATGATGAAAGTGAAGGACTTGTCTGCGTAGGCCGTGATCACGACAGGCAGTGGCAGTCCGGGCTCGACACCTTGAGTCTGTGCATTGAATGCTTTACAGAACTCCATGATGTTCAAACCACGTTGGCCCAATGCGGGTCCAATGGGGGGAGAGGGATTGGCCTTACCAGCAGGCACTTGCAGCTTAACAAAGCCGACGATTTTTTTCGCCATTTGTATACTCCTAACGGGTGCAAACGCTCAAATAGAGCTCCCCGCGGGTTAAAGACTCTCAAATTCTCCAGGCCCAGAAGTCCACAAAGGGAGGTTCTGAATTGCCCAAAAAATTCTGTTTAAGTTCAGCGCCGAGTCAAAAAAGACGCTGAAATGTTTCCAGGGAACCCTCGTTTTTAACGCAAAAACGCCTTTTTGGCAAATTTTTAGTAAAAACCCTAGGTTGCGATCAGGTTTTTTCGACCTGACCAAATTCCAATTCGACAGGGGTTGCACGGCCAAAAATGGTGACCGAGACGCGAACCTTGTTCTTTTCGTAGTTGACCTCTTCCACCGAACCATTGAAGTCGGTGAAAGGACCCTCTTTCACGCGCACCAATTCGCCCACCATGAATTCCACTTTGTGGCGGGGTTTGTCCGAGCCCTCTTGCATTTGAGAGACGATCTTTTGCACCTCGTCTTGAGAAATGGGTGCAGGACGGTTTTTAGCACCACCCACAAAGCCAGTGACCTTGTTGGTGTGCTTGACCAAATGCCAGGACTCATCATCCATGATCATCTCAACGAGCACGTAACCAGGGAAGAAACGGCGTTCGGTGGTTTTCTTTTGGCCATTTTTCATCTCGACCACTTCTTCAGTGGGAACCAAAATGCGACCGAATTTGTGCTCCATCCCAGATCTGGCGATGCGCTCCAAAATGTTGCGCTCCACCGCTTTCTCCATGCCTGAATAGGCATGAACCACATACCAACGCAGGTCTGGGTTGGCAGCAGGAGCCAAACTGTATCCACCCTCAACGGCGTCATTGGCTACCAAACCCATGGCCAAATGAGGATCGAGAACTTCTTTTGCACCCGAGGTGCTTGGGTCTGAGGCGTGTTGAGTCATTATTTTTTCCAGCCCAAAATTAAATCGTAGAACAACCACTCCAGCGTCTTGTCTGTGAACCAGAGCAAAACCGCCATGATGAAGACAAAACCAAAGACATAAAGCGTCATCTGGGTTGCTTCCTTGCGAGTGGGCCACACCACTTTGTGGACCTCTCTCCAAGCGTCTTTGCCAAAGGCAACCAAGAGCTTACCGTGAAGAGAGGAGAAAAATACCGCAATGGCCAATACCAAACCAACGATCACACTCAACCACTGCACCAAGGGTCCTTGAGCAGACAACTCATAAAACCCAACCAAAGCGGCTAGGATGAGCACCACAGCCAAGCCCAACTTGGCCCGATCGGCAAAGCTAGAGACTGTTTCTACGTTTGTACTGGCCATAAGAGAAGACTAAAAAAGTTGCAAAAAAAAGAGCAGCAAAATGATGGCCTTTGAGACACACAAGCCCGCCAAGCGATTGGCGGGCTTTGAATGACTGACTTCTAGGCCTCAATGTGCCGTCACTTGGATTGTTTGTTGACCTTTGGAATCAAAGACCTCAAACAGCCAAGTGGCAGGGGCGGAGGGAATCGAACCCCCAACCTTCGGTTTTGGAGACCGACGCTCTGCCAATTGAGCTACACCCCTAAAAAACTCACTCCATGATCTTGGCAACGACACCCGCGCCCACAGTCTTGCCACCCTCACGGATCGCAAAACGCAAGCCCTCTTCCATCGCAATCGGGTGGATCAACTTCACAGTGATCGACACGTTGT
>CAIKYO010000259.1 GCA_903831655.1 uncultured Burkholderiales bacterium | reverse complement strand
GTTTCGAATACAGCAAGCTGACCAGAACGTCGATCCGAAGAGGTTGCTTTTCTACAATTGTGAATAAATCTCAAAACATAGGCGGTGGTGCGCACTATCTTGTGATAAGTTGAACATTTGGAAATTATACTAGAAATGACGGAAATGCTTGAAACAGTGGCCAACACTTGAACAGGTTGAGATATGATGACATTGGTTGAAAAGGAATCCCAATTACTATTAGGCTGTGACAGCCAGGTAGGACCATTCCACCATAAGCTGCTGGAAGCAAGTTGGTTTGGAGTGCAACCACGCGAAATTAAATCAGCAGGATTATTGTTAGTTCGGACATGATTCCAATGAAAATTAAATGTTGAATTTTGGATTTCGGAAATGCGTACAGCAACAAATATGTTAGAGCGGTCAGGAGGCGATTTGAGCCAGTCACAGACGGTTTTGGAGTCTGTCCAAAGATAAACGTTTGAAAAAGAAAGATTGGAGGCCTTGATCACCTTGTTGACAAGTCTTGACAACAACAGGGCTGCCTGCAGTTCCAATCTGGGAACAGAAAGCACAGGATTCAACGATGCAACACGAGATTTGGAAGTGAACAATTTGGCTTGACTGCCAGTTTGGGTAATACTTCTAATATAAATGCAGGCGCCGTAAGCGGTAAGGCTAGCGTCGGCGAAGCCATGCAATTCGATAGTGGCGTTGACGTCCGAAGACAAAACACAGCGCGGAAGTGAAATATTGACAATATTTGGCAGTTCATGCAAAATTTGCAACCAAGTTTGTAACAAGTCTGGAGGAATTTTTTGATCCCAATCAATTTTTAACAACCAAAGTTTTTGAAAAAGAGTTTTGGGTAGAATGACTACCGGAGAAATCAATCCCAATGGATCAAAGATGCTTGAAATGCAGGAGAGAAGCTCCCTTTTTGTAAATGACGTTTTGTGAAGTACATCAGCGACACTGGAAGAGATAACTAGGACGTCCGAAGTGGAGTTCCAAATGAGACCTAGTGCTTTAACCACACTATCATTGTAATCGGATAAAGGTTTTGAAGTGGCTGATTCAATCAAATGCGGTGGGATGCTAGCAAGCAATTCAGGAGAATTAGAAAGCCATTTTCGGAGTTCGAAACCACCTTGAGCTAAAACTGAAAGCAATTGTTGAGCTAAACTAGTAGCTTCAGAAACAGTAGAACAACCTGAGATGAGGTCATCAACGTAAAAATCATTTTTGATAGCAATTGAAACAGCTGAATCGGGAGCAGTGTCAAGATCAGCTAAGTGATTGAGCGTACGAGTTGCAAGGAATGCGGCAGGAGTAGTGCCATAACTCACAGTATTTAAGACAAACTCTTGAATGGGTTGATCAGAATTGGAACGCCAAAAAATTCTTTGAAGATTGCGGTCAGAGGGCTGAACTAAGATCTGCCTATACATCTTCGTGATGTCTGCAATAAATGCTACACGGTGAGTGCGGAAGCGCAGCACTATGTCAAACAGTTCAGGCTGTATGGTGTGACCAACATGCAACACTTCGTTGAGAGAAACTCCCGTGGTGGATTTTGCGGAAGCGTCGAAAACTACGCGCAACTTCGTAGTGGTTGAATCTGGCTTGAAGACAGGGTGATGAGGAATGAAATAACATTTTTCATCAATCTGCAATGGAGGTGCGGGTGACATATGATTTAAAGATTGATATTCTTCCATGAAAGCTGTATATTGGGTTTTTAAATCGAGGTTTTTGGATAACCGTCTTTCCAAAGAGTGAAATCGGTTCAAAGCCTGAAAGCGAGATTGGCCAAGTGAATGAAAATTGTCCTTTTTCGGAAGAGCGACCATAAACCGTCCATCTTCCAAACGTGTGGTATTGGCAGCGTAGTGCCGTTCAACCTTCAAAGCTTCAGGTGAAAGAGGGAGTTCAGGAGAAATTTCTTCCAACTTCCAAAATTTCTCC
>CAIKYO010000258.1 GCA_903831655.1 uncultured Burkholderiales bacterium | reverse complement strand
TCTCATTGGAGTGGGTGGACAAGCGAAAGGGATTGAAATCCAAATGGTGATATGATTATATTAATTTAAAAGTACTCTTTTGTCTTGTTGAATTTATTATTTATAAAACATAAAGTATGAATAAGGCGCTATTCGAGTCAGACATCTTTGAGGCTTTGGCCAATGCTGAGCTTGCTGCTAGGCTGCTGTTGTTCATGGCGGGTCCAGTTCGGGCTGATCCCATCATTTTGGAGGTGAGCCCTGAGGAGTTGTCGTGTTTGTTTGATGGCTTTGCTGTGAGTGAGAACGATTTCGCATCGGCCACTCTAAATGGGGTGTTTAAATGTTGAGAAGGGAGCTGTTGTCGCTGCTGGGATTAGGATTTTCTCAAGCGCAGGCCATATCAATGGCGTCCAACTCGGGGCCGAATTATTCACCGTTCAAGGGACAAACCGTTGTGATGAGTGTGCCCGCGCACCCCCATTTTGATGCCATGATTGAGTTGTTGGCCCGCTTCACTAGAGAGACCGGCATAAAAGTGGAGCTCGACCGTGTCGACATGGAGCACATCAAAGTCAAGCAGTTGAGACAACTCAATCGCTACCAATCAGACTACGATGTTTTGAGTTACATCAGCATGTGGAAGACCGAGTATGTGGCGAAAGGACTGATTCAAGAAATTCAACCTTTTTTTGCCGATCCCAACTTGGGTGACCCACATTATGATTTCGCAGACTTGGTGCCTGCCTTTGTTGAAAATGTAGGTTTGGTGGGAGGCCCCAAAGGGTATTTGGCTGGCCATGGGGCGAGGTTTTATGGGCTACCTTATGGGGCCGAGACTTCCATCATGGCCTTTCGCCGCGACGTGTTCGATCGTTTGGGGCTGCTACCGCCGAGAACTTACGCTGAGCTCACGGCACTCTTACCTGTCCTCAAAGATAAATCCAAAATGGGAGCATTGACCTCACGAGGAAAGCAAGGACATCAGTGCGTGCATGCTTGGTTGTTGCATTTGAATCCACTGGGTGGGCGAATATTTGATGATCATTGGAGATGCGCTTTTGATCAACCTGAGGGTGTTGAGGCGCTTCAAACCTTGGCGTTAATCAAAGACACAGGCCCCGACGACATTGCCTATTTTGGGCAAGGGGAAATGGTGGAATCTTTCATTCAAGGACAGTCCAGTCTTTACATCGATTCCACGTTGATCTTTAACTTGATTAACAAACAGGCATCTCGAAAATTAAAAGAAAAATTTGGGTTTGCTTTGCACCCCAAAGGACTCATCCATTCTTCAGAGTCAGGTGGTTTTGGATTGGCCATCGCACGCCATGCCAAAAATCCAGAAGCCGCCTTTCTACTGATTCAGTGGCTCACCAGCAAGGCTCAGGACAAGGCAGTGTGTCTATTGGGAGGTTTACCTGCTCGACTCTCCACGGTCAAGGATCCAAGTTTGAGCCAAAAAATGCCTGAAATGGCCTTGTTGGCTCAACAACTAAAATACATCAATCCCGATTGGAGACCGATCATTGCCCAGTGGGATGACATCAACGTTGAAGAGCTTGGTGTTGCGGTGTTTCAAGGCATGTCGGGCGAGAAATCAGCTTTCAACGCGTTGAACGACATTGCGCCATCCGTGTCTGAGCGCATGCGCAAAGCCGGATACAAATCGGTCTAGGTCAAACACATGTCTAATGAAGTTGAGAATTCCATTGTCAAGGTAGAGAGATTCAGAATCGTTTTGCTTTGGGCGGGCCTTTTGACGGTCGTGATGATCATGATCATGATGGGCTTGTTGTTCATGTCAAGCATTCGCGAGCAAGAGCTGAGCGGCAAGCTCACTGAAGCCAAAGCAGTTGAGCGCATGGTTCTCTCCAACTTGGAGGGGCAAGTTTTGTATTTGGACGAGCGACTGAGTTTTGCACGTCAAATCTTTTTGGCTCAACCGCAAGTCAAAAAAATAGAACCGCAAACTCTTCTTCAAGACAGACCTTTCAAGACCTCTGCCATTCGCAATATCATCGTTTTCAATGAAAAGGGCGTACCGGTGTCCTACGCGCCTTCGTTGGATTTGCCCCTGGATTTTTCTCAATCCCTTGAACTTGCGAGAGCAAGCGTCTTTGATACGCCTTTGTCAGGTGTTGTGATGAAAAACAAATCGGTCATGGCCTCTAGAGTTTTGCCCATTCACAGCTTGGATGGAACCTATCTGGGTGCAGTGGTGGGCATTGTGAACCCCAGTTGGCTTGATGATTTGATGCAAGATGTATGGAGCTCATACGGTTTGCAATTGCACTTGCGGTGGACCGGTTTTGAGATCACCCAAGCAAATGAAGAACCAGAAAAAAAACCAATCAAGGGTTCTCTCAATGTTTTGAATAAATCGGTTCACTTGGAGCTAGAGGCTCTCATCGAAATCAGTCCCAATTTAATCAAGAACACGTGGTCCCACTCCTTGCACATTTTGGCTTTGAACTTGTTTCTTGGAATCGCTTGCTTGACGGTGGCTGCATTTTTGATTCAAAAAATGTACAAAAAACTCACTCAAAGCATTCTGCAAGAAAAGCTCAATCAGTCTGAGAGCGAAATGAGAGCTGGTTTCGTGGCCAACATGAGCCACGAGCTCAGGACGCCTGTGAGTGGCATTGTGGCTGCTTGCGAGTTATTGATTCACGAAGGACCCGCTCCAAAGCAATTAAAAACACTTCAGTTGATTCAAAAGGCGGGGGGGCACTTGATTAAGCTGCTCAATGATATTTTGGAAATGTCCAAAATGGATGCTCACTCCGTTCACATTCAAGAGGAGTTTGTCGATCCGTGTGAATTTTTTGCGGAAGCAGTCGAGCTCTTTAGGCCCTTGTCAAATGCCAAATCCTTGGATCTCAATGTCAAAGTGGGGGTTCCAACTCACACATGGGTCTATGTGGATGCGTTCAGGCTCACACAAGTGCTCACCAACCTCTTGGCCAATGCCATCAAATTCACCTCCCATGGATTCGTCGGCTTGCGTGTTCAACTGATCCCCCCTGATGCGTTAGAGGATTCGCCCGTTTTAAGGATCGTCGTTGAAGATTCTGGGATCGGTATCAAGCAACATGAAATTGAAAAACTGTTCCAACCCTTTTTCCAAGCCGATTCATCTCTAAGTCGAGCTTTTGGGGGAACGGGCTTGGGGCTCACCATCAGCAAACAATTGGTGGATTTGATGGGGGGGAGCATCACCGTTAAAAGTGAAATTGGAATGGGCAGCTGTTTTACGGTTGACTTGCCCGTCAAAACTCAAGTTGTTCAACCCTTGAATCTTTCAAGCTCAAGTGAAGTGCCCACAGTACCCACCCCTTCCGATGGTGATCCCCCCTTGCAAGGTTGCAGGGTTTTATTTGCCGAGGACAGCCCCATCATTCAATCGGTCTATTCTGCACTGATGGCTACATTGGGTTGTCATTGCACGATCGCTGGCAATGGACAAGAGGCGTTTGATCAATTCATTGTCCAAGAATTTGACGCCATCGTGATGGATTGCCACATGCCCAAGGTTGACGGGTTTGAGGCCACTTTGAAGATTCGAGCCTGGGAGGCAGAGCACCCCGAGAAAAAACAAACACCAATCATTGCACTCACGGCTTCATTTGCTCTTGAAGATCAATTGAGGTGCAAAGAGGTTGGGGTGAATGAGTTTTGTACGAAGCCACTCACCCGTGAGTCCTTGCAATCGGTGTTGATTCAATGCCTTCAGGGCTCAGGCATTGAAGGTTTGGAGCTTTAAGATTTTGATAAATCGAGCCAAGTTGACACCACGCTGTCGGGGTTCAATGAGATTGAACTGATGTTGGCATTGACCAACCACCGAGCAAAGTCAGGGTGATCCGATGGACCTTGTCCACAGATTCCAACGTATTTACCTGCAGCCAAACACGCATCAATGGCACGGGTCAGCAAGGCTTGAACAGCGGGATCTCGTTCATCAAAATCTTTGGCCAGCAACTCAAGTCCTGAGTCTCTATCGAGCCCGAGTGTGAGTTGCGTCAAGTCATTGGATCCGATAGAAAATCCATCAAAGTACTCCAAGAATTGCTCTGCCAAAACTGCATTGCTTGGGACCTCGCACATCATGATGATTTTGAGGCCATCTTGTCCTCGCACCAAGCCATTTTTAGCCAACAACTCTGTGACCTTTTGAGCTTGTCCAAGAGTTCTCACAAAGGGCACCATCACTTGCACGTTGCTCAGTCCCATCTCTGACCTCACGCGCACCAACGCTTCGCACTCCATGGAGAAGGCTTGTGCAAAATCGGCTGACAAGTAACGGGCTGCTCCTCGAAAGCCCAGCATTGGATTTTCTTCTTCAGGCTCGTAGCGACTGCCGCCAATGAGTTTGCGGTATTCGTTGGATTTAAAGTCGGAGAGCCTGACAATCACGGGCTTGGGCCAAAAGGCAGCGGCAATGGTGGCGACGCCTTCGGTAACTTTGTCGACATAAAAAGCTTTGGGTGAGGCATGCCCGCGAGCAACGGACTCAACCGCCTTTTTAAGATCGCTGTCCACGTTGGGGTATTCAAGAATCGCTTTGGGGTGAATGCCGATGTTGTTGTTGATGATGAACTCGAGACGTGCAAGTCCTACGCCCTCATTGGGCAATTGGCAAAAATCAAAGGCCAGTTGAGGGTTGCCCACATTCATCATGATTTTGGTATCAATGGGGGGCATCTCACCACGCTGCACTTCAATGATCTCTGTCTCTAAAAGGCCGTCATAGATGAGGCCCGTGTCACCCTCAGCACAACTGACCGTGACCAAGGCTCCTTGGGTTAAAACATCGGTTGCATTTCCACATCCAACGACCGCGGGAATGCCCAGCTCTCGGGCAATGATGGCGGCGTGACAGGTTCTGCCGCCTCGGTTGGTCACAATGGCGCTGGCTCGCTTCATGACCGGCTCCCAATTGGGGTCTGTCATGTCTGTGACCAAAACGTCTCCAGGCTTGACTTGGTCCATCTCAGAGATGTTTTGAACCAAACGGACAGGTCCCGCACCAATTTTTTGACCAATTGCACGTCCCTCTGCCAAGACGCTGCTGGTGCCTTGGAGTTTGTAGCGAAACTCTTTTTGTCCTTTTTGTTGACTCTTGACTGTCTCGGGTCTGGCTTGCAAGATGTAGATTTGTCCATCCAAACCGTCCTTACCCCATTCAATGTCCATGGGTCTTTGGTAGTGGGCTTCAATGGCCAGCGCATAGTGGGCGAGTGTCTCAACCTCAGCATCACTGAGGGAGAAGCGGTTGCGTTGTTCCGTTGGAACCTCAATGGTTTTGACCAAGCGACCGCTTTGGGCATGCTCTTGGGGAGTTGCAAAAACCATTTGTTCCAACTTCGAGCCCAAGGAGCGTCGAATGATGGCTTTCTTACCCGCTTTGAGCATGGGTTTGTGAACGTAGAACTCATCGGGGTTCACCGCGCCTTGCACCACCGTCTCACCCAAGCCCAGGCTAGAGGTGATGAAGACCACATCCTCAAAGCCAGACTCGGTGTCCAGCGTGAACATCACGCCTGCTGCGCCCAAGTCAGATCTCACCATGCGTTGCACACCTGCGGACAAAGCCACTTGTGAGTGCTCAAAGCCTTTGTGGACTCGGTAACTGATGGCACGGTCGTTGTACAAGGAGGCGAACACCTCTTTCATTTTGGCCAAAATTTGATCGATGCCGGTGACGTTGAGAAAGGTCTCTTGTTGACCCGCAAAGGAGGCGTCGGGCAAGTCCTCGGCGGTGGCCGAGGAGCGAACGGCGAAAGACCCTTGCGCGTCCTGATCTAGCACCGCAAATGCCTCGCGGATGCCTCTCTCCAAGTCTTCGGGAAAAGGTTGAGCTTCAATCCAATGGCGAATTTCTTGGCCCGCTTTGGCCAATGCAGTGACGTCCTCGGTGTCCAACGTGGCCAAGCGGTCCTTGATCCTTTGGTCCAATGACTGATGAGCCAAAAAGCATCTGAAGGCGTGTGCTGTGGTCGCAAAACCAGTTGGGACTTTGACGCCTTGGGGAAGTTGGGAGATCATCTCTCCAAGACTCGCGTTTTTCCCTCCAACGGCTTCTACATCCGTCATCCTTAATTTTTCGAAAGGAACCACCAGGTCATGGGCGTTGAAGAGGGAAGACATTGACTCATTCTCCATTGATAGAGTTGTGCATCGTTGCAAGGAACAGCGAAAAGTAGATTTGGCAAATGAATGTAGGTATAAAAACGGATTCACTCAGATGCATAATGTCTCCATTTTAGGCTTTGTCTATTGCTCAATTGGAGCACAAGCCCCTTTTTTATTGAGTCAGGACTCAAAATATGTCACATCGCAGCGTTTTTTTCATCTCTGACGGAACAGGGATCACCGCAGAGACCTTTGGTAATGCGATTTTGGCGCAATTTGAGTTCAAGCCCCGTCACGTGAGGCTACCTTTTGTCGATACCGTTGACAAAGCGCATCAAGCGGTCCGACAGATCAATCAAATCGCGGAGCTTGAGGGCCAAAAACCCATCGTGTTCACCACCTTGGTGAACATGGAGGTGCTCGAAGTGATCCAAAACAACTGCAAGTGCATGTTGCTCGACATGTTTGGCACCTTTGTGAACCCTTTGGAGAAAGAGTTGGGCATCAAGTCCCATCACCGCGTGGGGCGCTTCTCCGATGTCAGTAAAAGCAAGGAATACCATGACCGAATTGAGGCCATCAATTTCAGCTTGTCTCATGACGATGGACAACTTAACCGAGATTTGGAGCAAGCCGATGTGATTTTGGTGGGCGTGAGTCGCAGTGGTAAAACACCCACGTCCCTTTACTTGGCCATGCAGCACGGCTTAAAGGCTGCTAACTATCCCTTGATTCCAGAGGATTTTGAGCGCAATCAGCTTCCCCCTGCCGTCAAAAAACACATTCACAAAACCTTTGGATTGACCATTCATCCTGAGCGTTTGAGCGAGATCAGGCATGAGAGAAGGCCAAACTCCCAGTACGCGAGCATGAACAACTGCCGTCAAGAGGTCTCACTGGCGGAGGCGATGATGAGGCGAGAAGGCATTCGCTGGCTCTCCACCACCCACAAGAGCATTGAAGAAATTGCCACCACCATTTTGCAAGAGATCAGGCCCGAGAGACTGACCTACTGAGTCGGATTGAGCCGCCTCTCTCATTGGTGCTTGGGGTGGGGCTTAGGCAATTTCATTGGAAATGCGTCAATGGGTGAGCGCGCTGATGCCGGCTTGTGCAATGGCCACGTCATCGCTTGATTTAACGCCACTCACACCCACGGCTCCAATGACTTGGCCGTCAACTGTGATGGGCACACCACCTTCGAGCATGCCTTTGAGATCTGGAGCACTCAAAAAGGAGGTGCGCCCGTTGTTGATGATGTCCTCATACATCTTGCTCTCACGACGTCCCAGGGCTGCAGTCTTGGCTTTTGCAGGGGCAATTTGTGCCGTGATGGGAGCTGCACCGTCTAGGCGTTGCAAGTACAACAAGTGTCCTCCGTCGTCCACAATGGAGATGCTCACGGCCCAATTGTTTTTCAAGGCATGAGCCTCTGCTGCTGCAGCAATGGTTTTGATGTCACTGAGTTCGAGAGTTGCTTTGTGTTTCATGGTGATAGATTTGAGAGTGAAAGAAAGAATTGACGGCCAAAGCTGTCCTTGGTTTGCATTGATTTTATGGCTTTCAGTTTCATTTTCCCTTAGAAAAGACCCTCTAAGCCAAATGCTTGCTCGACTCCCCCCAAAGACCCGTCTGAGTCCAGGGGTGTCATGCGAACCCGAAAACCTGTTCTTTGTAGGGCCAAGTGTCTCAAATAACAAGCACCTTGGGCTTGAAAAGCCCTAAAATGGCCTCAGATAGATTTCTCTCACTTATTCAAGGAGCTGCTAAAGTGAATGACAACTTCCAAACTGTTGACTTTCAATACGTAACCCCGCTATCGGAGGCCGAGAAAAATCGCGTCCTTCGCAACACCTATTGGCTCTTGGCCATCAGCATGGTTCCCACAGTCTTGGGGGCTTGGTTTGGCATTGCCACGGGACTGAGCTACGCCTTGTCTGGCGGCTTGGGCATGATCTTGTTCTTGGTGGGAGCCTTCGGTTTCATCTATGCCATTGAGCGAACCAAAAACTCAGCCACAGGTGTTCCTGTGTTGCTTGGCTTTACCTTCTTCATGGGCATCATGCTCTCAAGGCTCATCGCCATGGTTTTGGGATTCCAAAACGGAACTGAACTTGTGATGATCGCATTTGGTGGCACAGCCGGTGTGTTCTTCATGATGGCCAGTTTGGCAACCTTCATCAAACGCGATTTGAGTGGCTTGGGCAAGTGGTTGTACGTGGGCGCGATTGTGCTCATGGTGGGTAGCATCATCAACATGTTTGTGGCCTCATCTGCCGGTATGTTGGCCATATCAATGCTGGCGATTGGTATCTTCTCAGCCTACATGCTCTACGACATCAAAGAGATCATCGATGGGGGAGAGACCAATTACATCAGCGCCACCTTGTCTTTGTATTTGGACATCATCAACGTGTTCCAAAGTCTCTTGGCTTTGTTGGGTATCTTGGGCGGCGAGCGAGAGTAATCTTCACATCCACCCTTTGGGGCCTACCTCTAAAACAAAAAATGCCTGATATCGATCAGGCATTTTTTTTATGGATAGCCCAAAGAGCGTCTTTCTTCACTGGCTGGCCAATCGTTCAAATACAGCAATGCTCTCAACGTGTGCGGTGTGTGGGAACATGTTGACGATCCCTGCATGGGTCAATGTGTAGCCTGCACCGTGGACCAAAATTTTTGCATCTCTGGCCAAGGTTGCAGGGTTGCAGCTGACATAGACAATTCGCGTGGGTGCTTGGTAAGTTGCATGGGGTGTTCCCGGGGCTTGATCCGCCGAATTGGGGTCTGCCAAGGAGGGGTCACCTCCCAAGAGTGTGTTCAAAGCCTTGACCAATGCAAAGGCGCCCTCACGGGGAGGGTCGATCAGCCACTTTTGAGCCTGACCCAATTGCAGCAAATCTTCACTTGTGATTTCAAATAGATTCTTGCAATCAAAGTGCGCATCCCCCAAGGGTCTGACTCGGTTGCTTTGAGTTTGGTTAAAGGAGTGGTTGTGTTGAGCTCTCTCAACCAAGGTTTGGCTGCCTTCGATACCTATTACTTTTGCACTCAAACAAGCCAAGGGAAGTGTGAAGTTACCCAAGCCACAAAACCAATCGATCACGGTCTCTGTTTTTTGGGGTTGAAGGAGCCTCAAGGCTTTGCCAACCAAGACTTGATTGATGTGGGGATTGACTTGGGTAAAGTCAGTGGGCTTGAAGGGCATGGTGATCTCAAATTCAGGCAACTTGTAGCTCAGCTGCAAAGCTTGCTGGGGGTAGAGATCCTTTGGCGCGTTCATCAAATGGGTGCTCTCCACCGAGCTGGGTTGCAGCCACCATTGAATATGGTGCTTGTTGCCGAACTCAAGCAAACGCTTTTCGTCGTGTTCGTTCAAAGGCACCATGTGCCTGAGCACCAACGCATTGACCTCCTCTCCGATGGCCAATTCGATTTGAGGGCAATGCTCTCTTGCATCCAAGGATGCGATCAAATCGCGAAGGGGCATGAGAAGTGCGCTCATGTGGGGGGGGAGTATTTCGCAATGCTGCATGTCTGCCACGTAGCGACTCTTTCTCTCGTGAAATCCCACCAAGACAGCGTTTTTCTTTCTGACATCTCGCACCGAGAGTCTCGCTCTATAGCGATATGCCCATTGAGGCCCCTCAATGGGTCTCATCATGACTTGGGGCTTGACTTGCCCCAAATGGTTCAACAAATCCTCAAGCACCCGTTGCTTGATGGCGACTTGGGCACTTGCATCCAAGTGCTGCATCTTGCATCCACCACAAGAGCCGTTGTGAAAGCCTGCATTGGAGCACTTGGGTTTGACGCGCAGAAAAGATTCCCGATAGAT
Organism: uncultured Burkholderiales bacterium; assembly: GCA_903831655.1. Classification (GTDB taxonomy): domain Bacteria; phylum Pseudomonadota; class Gammaproteobacteria; order Burkholderiales; family Burkholderiaceae_C; genus Limnohabitans. The sequence goes on along the minus strand of CAIKYO010000258.1, from coordinate 3,947 downwards.
TTGATTCAAACTGGCTTTTTCCCAGTTGTCCTTTTTTCGGTTGACGTTTGCATTGACGACTTCATAGGGCAAAGCGCCATCGACAAACACCACTTTGCCATCCGGGCGGTGAGCAATGCCTTGTGCTTCGATGTCCATGGACTCGATGGTCAGGGCATGCTCGGGGTAGATCGTGGTGTGCTCAGTCATGGGAATTGCAGTCAAAGAGAAAGAGGGGGGAGAGGTTGACGCTTGATCGCCTACACCCTTGGAACGTGCAGGTCTTTTTTGGGGACCTGCTGTGAACTTGAATGAGGTTAAAGTGAAAGCGTCAAATGGGAATCGTTTTTATTGAGGCGGCAAGTATTTCATGGGATCAACTGGCTTGCCTGATTTTCTGATCTCAAAATGAAGGGCGACCTGATCGGAATCAGAGTTACCCATCTCGGCAATTTTTTGTCCCTTTTTGATCAATTGGTCTTCTTTGACCAAAAGCACTTGGTTGTGAGCGTAGGCGCTCAGATAGGTCTCATTGTGTTTCAAGATGATCAAGTTGCCGTAGCCTCTCAGTCCTGAGCCAGCGTAGACCACTTTGCCATCTGCCGCAGCCAAGACGGCTTGGCCCGCTTTGTTGCCAATGTCGATGCCCTTGTTTTTGCTTTCGTTAAAGTAATTGAGCACACTGCCTTGTGCAGGCCAAGCAAAGCTCAGCTCATCGGGACCACTGTTGCTTGGAGTCTGGTTCAAGGTTTGAGCATTTGAAGCAGGACTGGGTTTCGTGCCGGGTGTGGATTCAGTCGAGGCAATGGGGGGGGTCACCACGACGGCGGATGGGGATTGAACAGGGCGCACAACCACCCCAGTGTTTGCGGCCTCCTCGCTTGCGTTGCCCTTGGGTGGAGCGACGCGTAGCACTTGACCGACTTCAATCGCGTTTGGGTTTTCTAAGTTGTTCCACCTCACCAAGTCACGCCAATTTTGACCTTGGTCGAGTCCGATTCGAATCAACGTGTCACCAGGTTTGACCGTGTAAAAGCCTGGCTTGCCCTCGTTTTCTTGGCCGAGTGGAGTTTGAGTGGCTGACACTGGTTTGGCCAAAGGACTCGAACTCCAGATGGAGCGCGTGGCAGTTGCTTTGATTTCCTCTACAGGTGCTGGCACGCGTGGCGAGGTGGAACAAGCCACCAAGGCCAAAGCCAATGCGATTGAGCAAAGTCGGGTCGAGAGGTTGCACAACATGTTTAAGGGGTCCTTTGGATTGTCAAGCAATTCCAGATTTTAGGGGAACGAAATGCACAGGTTCCAGGATTTGACGCTCAATGCCTGTAGGTGTTTTATCAATCACAAGCAAACTTTGTGACCCACCTTTGATTTGCGCCCAAGGGGCCACCAGTCTACCGCCCACAGCCAATTGGTCAATCCAAACTTGAGGGAGTGTCTCTCCACCGGCCGCGCTGATGATGCCATTAAAGGGAGCCGCCTCAGGATGACCGAGCATACCGTCTGCCAATAGCAAGTGAATGTTTTGCGTGCCAAGGGAGCCCAGGTGCTCAAGGGCTTTTTCGTGCAGCCCTTTGATGCGTTCAATGCTGTAGACCTCTTTGGCGATTTCTCCGAGCAAGGCGGCTTGGTAGCCACAGCCAGTGCCAATTTCCAATACTTTACCGATCTTGCCATTGATCAACAAGTTTCGGCCCCCTCGTAGCAAGGCAAGCATTCTGGCCACCACATTGGGTTTGGAGATGGTTTGACCAAAGCCAATGGGCAAACTGGTGTCCTCGTAGGCTTGGTTGACCAAGGCGGTGTCTACAAATCGGTGCCTTTCAATGGTGCTCATGGCCCTCAATACCCACTCATCCTCCAAGCCTTGGAGTTCTAGTTTGTCGACCATTTTTTGCCTGACCTTTTGGGAATCCAGTCCCAGTCCCAAAGGCGTATTGGGGTTGGAGGCCTTGGCTTTGGGTTGAAGGGGGTGATTGTGTTTGACCACTTTTGTGGCTGACAAAAGCGTGTCAACCGGAGCCTTGTCGTGCTCACGGTCCAAGCGGATGGGAAAGCTGGGTCTTTTTTTCATCAAAGCAAATGGTGCTTGAGGTGCTTGGACCAGTGAGCCAAGGCTTGGTGGTCGGTCAAATCAATTTGCAATGGCGTGATGGAGCTCCAGCCGTTTTGAGTGGCATGAAAATCGGTCCCCTCTGACTCGTCCTTTGCGGGCCCTGCGCCACCGATCCAATACATGGTCTCCCCTCTGGGGTTGACTTGTGTGATGACCCTTTCTGCAGCATGTCTGCGCCCCAATCGGGTAAAGACAAAGCCCTTTTGCTCGTTCAAAGGCAAATTGGGCATGTTTACATTCAAAAGCCATGGGTGTGAGGTGGGAGGTGCTGGCTCTTTTTCAGCAGGTGTTTTCTTAGAATTGATCATCTTTTGATTGGATGGGGAGTTCTCAACCAAGCCGCCCTCGATCAAGGAGTCCACTAACTTTCGGGCCATTTGAGCGGCGGCATCGATGTGCTCCCAGCCTTTTTTGACTTGAGAGAAGGCAATGGCAGGGATGCCCATCAGGTAGCCCTCCATTGCTGCTCCCACGGTACCCGAATAGATGGTGTCGTCTCCCATGTTTGCCCCGTTGTTGATGCCAGATATCACCAAGTCAGGGCGGAAATCCAAGAGTCCAGTCAGAGCAATGTGGACACAGTCGGCGGGAGTGCCGTTGATGTAGCGAAAGCCTTTGGGGCTGTCATTGAGGTAGAGGGGGGCGTTCAGGGTCAGTGCGTTGGATTTTGCACTGTTGTTGTGTTCGGGTGCCACCACCACCACTTGTCCAATGTCTTTGAATGCTTCGTACAAAGCGACTATGCCAGGGGCTTGGTAGCCATCGTCGTTGGAGATCAGTAGGTTCATAAATGTGGGAGTAAGCAAAAGTTCCGTGTGCTTCATTGTAGGGCAAGCCCTTCAATGTGGCGGGCGAGCCTGACACCCGATGCAAGCCCTTTGCTTGAGTGTCAAATGGGGCAGAACGTGCAATTTTGAGACAAAAGGGCGGTGAAATTTGATTGGGGCCTAGATTGGGGCTATAATCATTGGTTTTCCCTTGCCACACCACATCAGACGCTGTGGGTGGCTCACAACCACAAGGAGAGTTTATGCGTCATTATGAAATCGTTTTGATGATCCACCCGGATCAAAGTGAGCAGGTTCCCGCCATGCTCGAGAGATACAAAACCCTCATCACCACAGGTGGTGGCTCGATTCACAGAATCGAGGACTGGGGTCGTCGCCAGTTGACATACATGATCAACAAATTGGCCAAAGCTCACTATTTGTGCGTCAACATCGAGGCTTCTAAAGAGGTGTTGGCTGAGTTGGAGCATGCCTTCAAATTCAACGATGCTGTATTGCGTCATTTGACGGTCCTCAAGAAAAAAGCTGAAACAGGTCCTTCACTCATGATGAAGACTGTCGAGCGCGAAGAGGCACGCAAAACGCAACAAGCTGAGTTCCAAGTCTAAGTTCAGTTCACAGTTGACCTTTTGTGAATCGATTGGTTTTGACCGCAACGGTGGTTGAGACCTCTCCCATGAGGTATACCCCAGCAGGCTTACCCGCCTTGGATGTGGTTCTCGAGCACGAGTCCCAAATCGAAGAGGCTGGAATATTAAGGACTGTCAAGGCAACTTTAAGGACCAGAGCATTGGGAGAGTTGGCGCAAAGATTGATCAAAATAAGCCCTCAACAAGAGGTGCAATTTGAAGGATTTTTGGCAACTCCCAGGAACTCAAAAGGCGTTATTTTTCATTTGACCCATTTTCAACAAATTCAATAGAGGAGGCCCTGACCATGGCCACATTTAAAAAGTTCAACAAAGACAAGCGCCCCAAGCGCAACACCCAGTCATTGCTTTTCAAGCGCAAGCGTTTTTGCCGCTTTACAGTGACAGGTGTTGAAGAAATCGATTACAAAGACAT
>CAIKYO010000257.1 GCA_903831655.1 uncultured Burkholderiales bacterium | reverse complement strand
TCCCCCCACCTCCCTTGCAGTCTCAACCCATCAACTCGGGCAACAACACCTCCAGTGGTGTGGGACAAAGTAGCGCCTCCAATTCAAACACCTCGGGTGGGTCCATCGCCTCGGCAAGCTCAAGCAGTTCGGCTTCCAACTCAGGCGCTCAAAACGCACGCAACTCAAGCGCGGGCAACTCGGCGACTGGCCCATCAAGCTCAGCGAGTTCAACCTCTTCAGCCAACTCGGGCTCCACTGTCTCAGCTTCCACTCTTGCGCCCTCTACTGGAGCAGGCTCTGCCGCTCAGGCCTTGAGCAACGCACTCGTGGCGCAAGCGCCCTCGAGTGTTCAGTCCAGTGTGAACCCGCTCTCGCAGGCCCCTCCCACCAGCAGTGCTCCTGATGCGTTGGGCTCCAACAGCCAAAGTCCAAGTGTCCCCTTGCAAACCAGCATTCAGACAGCGCCAGCACCGGTTTTGTCTGCCGAGCCCCTGGCCACTCAAGCACAAGGGCCTCCTGCAGGCAGCCCACCCTCTGCTCCAACCCCCTTGAATCCTCAAGCTCCTCAAAACCAAAGTCCTGTGCCTTCCATGATTGTCAACGTCTTGAAGACGCCTACCACGCTCACGACGGGCTTGATCGCTGTGGTCTTGCCTCAAGGCACTTTGAGTTCGGGTTCATCGGTGACTATCCCTGTGCCTGAGCAAGCCTTGCTCCCCAATGAGGAGGTTAAAGTAACTTTACCCAACAACGAGAGTTTGCCTGTTTGGATTTCTTACAATCCACAAAGTCAAGCTTTTGAAGCCAAGGGGGTTCCACAAGGTGGTTTGCCCTTAACGGTCGTGATCGACAGTGGAGCCCAAAGAACGCTTGTGCTCCTCTCAGAGAGTTCGCTACCCTAGGGGAAATCGCTGGCGAGATCTGAACAATGCACTCGCGCTCAAGACTCAATTTTTAATGCCTACATGGATGAGACTCAATATGTTTAAAACCCATCTCTCTTCGCCCTCATCACTTGTGTTGACTGGACTCTTGCTGTGTGGTTTGGCCCCGTGTCACGCGCAATCTCAAGCACCCAGCACGGCCCCAACGCCTCTGGCCTCCATTGCGAGCGTGAACGGAAAAGCCATTGATGCCAAGCATTTTGAGCAAATCATCAAAAACAACGTGGCCAATGGCTTGCAAGACACGGAGCAGTTGCGCACGGCCGTCAAAGATGAATTGATTGCTCGCCAAGTCATGCTGCAAGAGGTGTCTAAACTGGGTTTGGACAAAACGGCCGATGCCCTCAGTGGGTTGAACTACGTCAAAGAGAATTTTTTGATTGATTACTTGCTTAAAAACTTTGAACAAAAGCATCCCATCACCGAGGAGATGATCAAGGCCGAGTACGAACGCCAATTGGCTTTGATTGGTGAGCCCAGTGAGGCCATGCAGTATTTGACTCGCTTGATCGTGACACCCAATGAGCAAGACGCCAAAAGCGTCATTGCTGAGCTTAAAAAGGGCGCGGACTTCTCCCTCTTGGCCAAGTCCCACAGCGTAGACCCCACCAAAAACAATGGCGGTGAGTTGGGTTGGGTCTTGCCTGGACAGGTTTTACCTGCGCTTGGAACGGTGATGGTGAATTTGAAGGAAGGGACCTTTTCTCAACTCCCCATCCAAACCCAGCAAGGCTGGTACGTGCTCAAAGTGGAGGAAAAGCGCCCCTTCAAAATCCCCTCGCTTGAGGAGAGCAAGGCCGTGGTCACCCAAACCTTGCAGCAACTGCAGCGTCAAAACTACATTCAAGAGCTCATGAAATCAGCCAAAATCAGCCGTTGAGTAGACGCAAAATTAATCTAAAGTAGCTTAATTTATCTTAAATTTTCTTAAAGTCGATTAAGTTGACCTAACTTATTCTGACTTCACGTTTGGATCTCAGGATTCAGCCCGTTCCTTGGATCACTTTGATTTGGATGGACTGGATGGGCCAGCCCTGGCTCCTGAGGTGTGCGCTCATGGCGGGCGCCATTTGCCTGAGCTTATTGGCTGCAGCGGCACTCTTGATCATCAGCACCCAGGTGCCGTCCTCAATGGGCCCTGCACTGAGTTGGTTCAAGATGGGGGCGGGTAGCAAGCTTTTAAGGGCTTGAAGGCGTTTTTGAGCCCCTTGGGCTTGACCAATCAATTGGGCCAATCCGGGTGCACTTTGCGCAGCCTTCAAGGCGTCGACCGATTGACCCCGGATCATGGATTTGGCTTTTGGGGGGCTGGTGTAGCCCAAAGATCGATAGGCTTGGAGGGTCTTTTGGCGCTGGGCTGACTCCAAATCGGCATGAGCCTTGATGTCCGCCTTCAAGGCGGACAGCTCCTCTCCTTTCAAACCGCTGGAAAGTGCAGTTTGAGGGGGTTTTTTCACAGGGGCTTGGCTCATGTCGTCATTATGCTGCTTAGGGCAGTTAAAATGGTGAATTAACCCAATGGAAAGTGTGACACAGGCCATTTCAGGGGATTTCCCTCGAACTTGCGCGCGTGTTCCGTACCGATTAAATGGCTTTTAATTTACTCACCCAAATTTTTGGAAGTCGCAACGAGCGCCTTCTCAAGCAATACCGCAAGACCGTGGAGCGCATCAACGCACTCGAGAGCACTTTTGAGCCTTTGAGTGACGATGAATTGAGGGCCAAGACACAGTCCTTTAAAGAGCGCTTGGCCCAAGGCGAGGAGATCGATGCGATTCTTCCCGAGGTGTTTGCACTCGTGAGAGAGGGCTCCAAGCGGGTCATGAAGATGCGTCACTTTGACGTTCAAATGGTGGGCGGCATTGCCCTGCACCAAGGCAAAATTGCCGAGATGAGAACCGGAGAGGGCAAGACCCTCACCGCCACGTTGCCCGTCTTTTTAAATGCCTTGACTGGCAAAGGCGTGCACGTGGTGACCGTGAACGACTACTTGGCACAACGCGATGCGCAGTGGATGGGGCGTTTGTACACCTTCTTGGGCTTGAGTGTGGGGGTCAATTTGCCCACACTGACCCGGGCAGAAAAGCAAGCGGCATACCGTGCGGACATCACCTACGGAACCAACAACGAATACGGTTTTGATTACCTCAGAGACAACATGGTCTATGAGGCGCAAGACCGCGTGCAAAGGCAATTGCATTACGCCATCGTTGATGAGGTGGACTCGATTTTGATTGACGAGGCGAGAACGCCCTTGATCATCAGTGGTCAAGCCGAGGACCACACGTCTGTGTATTTGGCCATCAACCAAGTGGTTCCCAAACTCACCCAACAAATTGGTGAGGAAGATCCCAGAACGGGTGAGGGCATCATCACGCCCGGGGACTTCACCTTGGATGAAAAGTCCAGGCAAGTCTTCTTGACCGAGTCCGGTCACGAGAAGGCCGAGAGTTTGCTCACACAAATGAATTTGTTGGCCCCAGGAGCGTCTTTGTACGACCCGGCCAACATCAGTTTGATGCACCATTTGTACGCGGCCCTTAGGGCTCACCACTTGTTCTTCAAAGATCAGCACTACGTGAACCAAGGCGGTGAGATTGTGATCGTGGACGAGTTCACCGGACGCTTGATGTCGGGTAGGCGTTGGAGCGATGGATTGCACCAAGCCGTTGAGGCCAAAGAGGGGGTGCAAATCCAGGCCGAGAACCAGACCATGGCCTCCATCACCTTCCAAAATTACTTCCGTCTCTACTCCAAGCTCTCAGGCATGACGGGTACTGCAGACACCGAGGCCTTTGAGTTCCAAGAGATCTATGGTCTGGAGACCGTGGTGATTCCTCCCAACCGCGTCAGTCGACGCGAGGACCAACTGGACCGCGTCTACAAGACCACGGCCGAGAAGTACAAGGCTGCGATCGATGACATCAAAGAGTGCCACAGGCGGGGTCAACCGGTGCTGGTGGGTACGACTTCGATTGAGAACTCGGAGTTGATCTCTGAGATGCTGGTGCGCGAGAACTTGCCCCACCAGGTCTTGAACGCCAAGCAGCACGAGCGAGAGGCCGACATCATTGCTCAAGCGGGTGTGGCCAAATCCATCACCATTGCCACCAACATGGCGGGTCGGGGAACGGACATTGTGCTGGGGGGCAACATTGAAAAAATCATCGCCTCCATCGAGGCCGATGAAAGCCTCTCACATGAGGAGCGTGCACAAAGGGTGCAAGCCAGAAAGGAGCAGTGGAGTGCAGACCACGAGGCCGTTAAAGCCCTGGGTGGCTTGAGGATCATTGCCACCGAGAGGCATGAATCCAGAAGGATTGACAATCAGTTGCGTGGCCGCTCTGGTCGCCAAGGTGACCCCGGTTCCTCCAGGTTTTATCTGAGTTTGGATGACCCGCTCATGCGCATCTTTGCGGGTGACCGAGTCAAAGCCATCATGGACCGCTTGAAGATGCCTGAGGGCGAGGCGATAGAGGCTGGCATGGTGTCTCGCAGCATCGAGAGCGCCCAAAGAAAAGTGGAAGCCCGAAACTTTGACATGCGCAAGCAGTTGCTCGAATACGATGACGTCTCCAACGATCAACGAAAAGTCATCTATCAGCAAAGAAACGACATTTTGGATGCCAGTGACTTGAGCGCTCAAATTGCTTCTCTGCGCGAGGGTTGTTTCTCCGACTTGGTGAACTTGTACGTCCCTGCCCAGTCCATGGAGGAGCAGTGGGACATCAAGGGCTTGGAGAGTGCTTTGCACCAAGAGTGGCAAATTGATCTGGACCTGCAAGGCTTGATGAGTGCCTCAGACCAAGTCGACGAAGAGGATGTCCTCAAGTGGGTTGTCCAAAGTGCTCACGACCAATTTGAAGCCAAGGTCTCTTTGGTGGGTCCCACACAGTTCACGCCCTTCATGCGCGTGGTCCTTCTCCAAAGCATTGACACCCATTGGAGAGATCATTTGTCGGCGCTGGATTACTTGCGCCAAGGCATTCATTTGCGCGGATACGCGCAAAAGCAACCCAAGCAAGAATACAAGAGAGAGGCGTTTGAGCTCTTTGGACAATTGCTCGACTCGGTCAAGCACGAGGTCACCAAGACTTTGATGACGGTGCAAATTCAGTCTCAAGACCAACTCGACCAAGCCGCGCAGACCTTAGAGGAAAAGGCCGAAGCCATTCAAAACGTCACCTACAGCGCGCCCGATGAAACGGGTGAGGCACAGGTGAGTGAGGCGGGGTTTTCTCCCCTGGCCAACCCCTCCCTTGGCACCTCTTCAGGAGCCGTCCCCGCAGTGGGCAGGAATGAGCCCTGCCCTTGTGGGAGTGGTCGAAAATACAAGCACTGCCACGGCCAACTCAAGTGATGGGCCAAGGCCAAGGCGAGAGGGGAGCCAAGGGGCTCCCTGTCTGATGGTCTCATGCAAGGTGTGAGGTGCCAGTCCCAAAGCCCCAAAAAAAATAATTGTGAACGTGATGTCGATTGAAGGATCCAGGATATGCCAGTCAATTTGAGTTTGCCTGATTTTGCAAGTCTGCACCCTGTCAAAGGGGTGCAGTTGTCGGTGGTTCAAGCTGGCATTAAAAAAGCCAACCGAGCCGATCTCTCCGTGGTGCTCTTGGATGAGGGCGCAAGCGTTGCGGCCGTGTTCACCAAGAACCGCTTTTGTGCTGCGCCTGTGATCATTGGTCGCCAAAACTTGGCGCAAGGTCACGGCATACGAGCGCTCATGATCAACACCGGCAACGCCAACGCGGGAACAGGTGAGGAAGGCATGATGCGAGCGCAGGCCACGTGCATTGCTTTGGCCAGGTTGCTTGAAATCTCACCCGAACAAGTGCTCCCCTTCTCCACTGGGGTGATCATGGAGCCCTTGCCGCACGAGAAGATCATTCAAGCCTTGCCCCTCGCCTTGGACCAAATGGGTGAGAGCGGTTGGGGTGACTTGGCTACGGGCATCATGACCACAGACACCCAACCCAAGGCCTATTCGAAAACCATTGTGCTCTCTAATCGCACGGTGACTTTGACGGGAGTGGCCAAAGGTGCGGGGATGATTCATCCCAACATGGCCACGATGCTGGGCTTCATCGCAAGCGATGTGTGCATCTCCCCCAAACTCATGCAACCCTTGACCGAGAGGCTTGCCAACGCCTCCTTTAACCGCATCACGGTGGATGGAGACACGTCCACCAACGACTCTTTTGTGGTGATGGCGACCCACAAAGCGGGGAACCCTGTCATTGAAGACTTGGACCAAGGTGACGGAAAGATTTTCTTGGATGCCATCCAAGAGTTGTCGGTTCTTTTGGCACAAGCCATTGTGCGAGATGCCGAAGGGGCCACCAAGTTCATCAAAATTCGGGTGGAAGGTGGCAAGAGCGAGCCCGAGTGTTTGCAAGTGGCGTTGTCGATTGCACACTCACCGCTTGTGAAAACGGCCTTCTTTGCCAGCGACCCCAATTTGGGCCGTATTTTGGCAGCCGTTGGCTATGCGGGCATTGAGGACTTGGACCCAGGACTCATTGACTTGTATTTGGACGATGTCTATGTGGCTCAAAAGGGTGGACGCCACCCTGAATATGTTGAGGCCAAAGCGTCTGAGGTGATGGCCAAGTCCGAGATTTTGGTGCGCGTGGTGCTTGGGCGAGGAGCCTGTGCCCAAGAGGTCTGGACGTGTGATTTGAGCCACGACTACGTGAGCATCAACGCAGACTACAGAAGCTAAGGTGCTCGCTCATCAAAACAAGTGTTGCCCTTTGAAGACCTGAGACTGGGTGACTTCAAGGGGCTTTGAACCCATTCATGTTGTAGGAAAAATTTGACCATGGACAAAGTGGCATTGGTGTTGGAGCGTTTGGTCGACCGAGTCGAGCGCTTGATGGACCGCGTGGAGTTGGTGTTGCCCAAAGCTTTGGGTGAGCCCGATTGGCAAGCCAGCATTGCCTTTCGTTACAAAAAGCGCTCTGGCTCGAGTGGGCATGGCGTCTTGGAGCCTGTGAGACATGTAGCACCCCTGCGCCTGAGTGACTTGGTGGAGATTGAGCCTCAAAAGGAAAAGATTGTCAAAAACACCCTGCACTTTGTGCAAGGCAGAGGCGCCAACAATGTGCTCTTAACGGGTGCCAGAGGAACGGGAAAATCCTCTCTCATCAAAGCGTGTTTGAATGAGTTCTCTCACCTGGGCTTGAGGTTGATTGAGGTCGACAAGGACGACTTGATCGATCTCCCCGACTTGATCGATGTGGTCAGTGGGCGACCTGAGTACTTCATGATTTTTTGCGACGATTTGAGCTTCGAAGATGGTGAGCCAGGCTACAAAGCTTTGAAATCCATTTTGGATGGCACCGTGGCTGCGACCACCCCCAATGTGCTTATCTATGCCACGAGTAACCGCCGCCACTTGTTGCCCGAGTACATGAAAGAGAATTTAAGCTACGCGCCAAGCGAGGACGGCGAGATACACCCAGGAGAGGGTGTGGAGGAAAAGATCTCTTTGTCTGAACGCTTTGGGTTGTGGGTGAGCTTTTACCCCTTCGCCCAAGACGAGTACTTGAGCGTGGTGCACCAGTGGCTGGTGGCCTTGAAGGTGGATGTCAGTGATTTCGAATCGATCAAGCCCCACGCTCTCCTTTGGGCTTTGGAGCGAGGCTCCAGAAGTGGTCGTGTGGCCTATCAGTTTGCCAAAGATTACTCGGCCCAGTTTTAATGACCAGACTTAAAGACAGACTGGCTTTTTCATGAAGTACTCTCACCCCCAAGCCCACACCCAAAGCGTAGCGGGGGAGCTTCGTCGGGTGTGGCAAGCGCCGAGTGCTCAGGGCGTTGGGTCCCAAAGTGTGCCAGCAAATGAGGAGGCTTCCAAAGTGCCTCCTCGTGCCTTGGACTTGAACCGACCGCTGGTCAAAGTGGCCGTTGGGGTTTTGATCAAGCCCGACCAAAGTATCTTGATGACCTCTAGACCCAAGGGAAAGGTCTATGAGGGCTATTGGGAGTTTCCGGGCGGAAAGCTTGAGGATGGTGAGCGCGTTGAGGACGCGTTGGCTCGCGAGTTGATGGAGGAGTTGGGACTGAAGGTATTAAGCTCTGCGCCTTGGCGGGTGGAGTGCTTTGACTACCCCCACGCGCTGGTGGAGCTTCACTTTTGCCGGGTTTCGGCTTGGAGTGGAGAGTTGCAAATGAGAGAGGGTCAGCTGTTTTCTTGGGTGCGTGTACCCATTCAATTGACGCCCATTTTGCCCGGTGCCATACCCGTTTTGGAGTGGCTCACAGAGGAGTTCAAGGGCTGATCTCTGAGGGGCCCTTCAATGCGTCATTGCAAGGTGCTGGGAGGGGGCACAGAGGTGCCAGGTAGTTCGAGCCCCAAGTTCTCATCGATCAAGTCTTCGGTGCTTGGCGCCTGTGCCAAGCGGTGCTCTTCATTGGCCCAAGCGCCAAAGTCGTGGTTCTTGCATCTCTCAGAGCAAAAGGGACGATAGGGATTTTGAGGGCTGTAGACGCTGTCGCCCTCGCAAGCGGGGCATTTAACGATGCGAAAAAACGCGTTGCTGCTCATGGCTCAACTGCATAAAGCCAGTTCAAGGGAGGTGTCGATGGGGCAAGGCTGTACGTTGCCCATATTACCCGCTTTCATGAGCCTGATGGAGACCATCATTCGGTTGCCGCTGATCTCGGGCACCAAATTAAGAGAGGGGTCAATGTACAGGCGCAGGAGTTGGAACTTGCCTTGGGGCAAGTTTTGTTGAAAGAGTCCGGCTGGTGCCATCACTTTTTGCGGTGTTCCGTTGTCGCGCATGAGGCCCAAGAGGAGCTCTACACTTTTGTACAAAGGACTCAAGGGTTCGGTCCATCGTTTGATGTCATCTTGACGCTCGGGGTTGGCTTTTTGTTGCCACGCGTGGTAGACGGGTAAATCAAACGCACAGGTGCCACCAGGGATGGAGATGCGGTTTCTAAGACTGGAGAGGAAATCGTTTTCACTCACCAATTGAGCAATGCGAGAGCCCAACGCATTCAAGTTGTCAAAGCAGCTCTCAATGTTGGTGAGCACACTGGAGAGGACCTCTTGATCAACGCTGGGATTGGTTTTAAAGATCGAGAGTTGCGTCTTGTGACGATCGAGATCTTTGAGCATGTCGGTTTTGAGGTCCGTACGCCCACCCACCTCGATGATCTCAAACAAGGTGGTGAAACAAAAGTGGTGATCAATGGGATCCATGCGCTGTTGAAGGACATCAAAGCGCCGAAACAGGTGTTCAAGCCGCAAGTAAGTGCGGACACGTTCGTTAAAAGGATGTTCGTAAAGGATCACGGAATGGGGTCAATCTAAGCGCATGCTAAATGATACCCTCGACTCGGGCCTTTTTTTTCAAAAGCACTGAGTTTTTATGAGATTTATAAGCACGGGGTGGCGCCTGGGTCCTTTGGGTCAGAGGCCGATTCAATCCCTGGCCCTCTCAAGGGGTGTGCGCTTGGAGCAGGGTTTGGGCTTGCTCGAAGATGGTTTTGGACTTTTCTTTGAGCTCCAAGAGGGAGATGTGGTCATTGAAGATGACCCAATCGGCCAAGGCGCATCGCTCCTCTCGAGAGGCTTGGGCTCGAATGATCTTCATCGTTTGTTCGGCTGAGAGTTGGCTGCGCTCACGCACGCGCTCAACTTGAGTCTCCTCTGTGCAGTCAATGACCAAAATCCTGTCCAAGCGCTTTGGCCAACGCTTGGATTCGGCCAAAAGAGGGAGATCGAGCACGATCAATTTGGGTCCGTCTTGAGCGGCCACTTTGGCTTGTCTCAAAATCTCAGACTCCACCAAGGGGTGCAAAATGGCTTCCAATTGAGCCTTGGCAAGCGGGTCGGAGAAGACCCGTTCTCGCATGCGTTGGCGGTCCATGGCTCCGTCTGCGCCGATCATCTGAGCTCCAAAGGCCTCTTGAATGGCCGGTATGGCAGCTCCTTTGGGGAGCGTCAATTGGCGTGAGATTTGGTCCGCGTCCAAGATCACCGAACCCCACTCAGCAAACCACTTGGCGACGGTGCTTTTGCCTGAACCGATCCCCCCTGTGAGTCCCAGCCACAAGGAGGGAGGGTGGAGGAAGGTGCTTTTGGGGGTGCTCATGGACTTTGATTTTAGGCTCAGTTGAGTGCTCCCTTAGGGCAAGAATTTTTCTGTGAAGGGGGTGACGCTCCCCAGCCCCATGAGCTCCAAGGCGTGAGCGGGGCCCATCAAGAGCAAGAGCAAAAAGGAGACGATCAAATAAGGCCCAAAAGCGATCTCACTGCGAAGGCCCATGTTTTTCTTGAAAGCCAGTTGACCCAAGCCAATAAGCAGTCCCAGGCTAGAGGCCATGAAGACCAAAGGAATCAGGCTCCACGCTCCTATCCACGCCCCAAAAACGGCCAACAGTTTCATGTCTCCTTGGCCCATGCCCTCTAGGCCTGTGAAGCTCTTGTAGCACCAAGCCACAAAGCACAAACTGGCATAACCCCAAACGGCTCCCATTAAGGCGTGGTCCAAGTCAATGCCAAGCAGTCCAGCGTGGGCGGCGAGAAGGCCTGTCCAAAGCAGAGGTTGGGTGATGGCGTCGGGCAAGAGGTGGTGAGACAGATCAATGAAGCACAAACACAGCAAAGCACTTCCCAGCAAAGACCACAGCAAGGCACTCACACAGGGAACGGGTAGGCCGAGCAAGACAGGAGCCAAGGACACTTGTGCGCCCAAGAATTGATGCGCACAAAACCCCCACCAAACCGCATTCAAGAACTCCACTAAAGGGTATTGCCAAGAGATGCTCTCGTGGCAATGTAGACATTTTCCCTTTTGCCAAAGAAAGCTCAGCAAAGGGATGAGCTCAGTGGCTTTCAAAGGCGTTTGGCAATGCGGGCAATGCGAGGAGGGATGGGACAGTGAGAGTGAGGTGTGCGAAGCTTGCACATCGACTTTGGGATCTTCGCTTTGAGACTCAAACTCGCCCTCCAACATCATCTTGGGTAGCCTCAAAATCACCACATTGCAAAAGCTCCCAATGATGAGGCCAACCAAGGTCCAAAGGGCGATGAGCATCAAGGTTTGAGGGTTCATGGGGTAGGGCCTGCTTTCAGCGCTTGTGTGAGACAAAGGCTTGTTCTGATGAGGATTCATCAGGGGTGGGCCCTGGTTCTAGCAACTGAGCTTGCAATTCAATGAGCAAGGTGTGAATGTCTGGGATGTCCCAGTTCAGGAGTTCGACCATGCGCTCGACCACCCAGCGCGCCTCTTGCGCGTTGACCACCTCGGCATCTAGACTGAGCCCTTGCAGGATTCTTTGGATGACATCGTGCTCGGTGATGTTCAGTGAGCCCATCATGTTCAGAGCGGTTTGGCAGACCATTTGAGCGAGGTCCTCGCACAAATCGTAGCGTGCGCTGATGTGCGAAAAAGGCTCGCTCAACTTCGCATGCGGGCGAAGCGGATCCTTGAAGAGTTCGGTAAAGGAAGGTGGAATGTAAATTTGTTGAGAATCGTGCATGCCTTGCATTGTGCATGATCGCGCTCTCGGTGCAGGAGGTTAAAACACTTTGAAATGGATTTTTTTTTAAGACCCCTCCACACACTCGCACTCTCACACGCTCATACTCTCTCACTCTGTCCAGATGGGGTGATCAATCCAAGCCAAGGCACGACCCCAATGAGCAAAGCTTGCATCCCTAAGCTATTCCGCTATGATGAACGTTGTTTCTCTATAGGTAACAACTTGATTTAAAATGCAAACAAGATCCGGGTGCAACTGGCGTTCAGTTCCGCCCTTTGGGCTTGCCCACTAGGGGGCCATTGAGCGCTGGTTCAAGCGCTCCAGTGTGGGCTCAACTATGATGTTTGAGACTCTACAACTTAGAGAGTCTAGAAGCGAAATTTTTGAAAGGGTATTTTGTGCAACGTCGTCACTTTTTACAATGTTTACCCGCTGCGTCTTTGGCGCTCAACACAGGTTTGGAGGAGGCTTTTGCGCAGGACGCATGGCCCCAAAAAGCCGTTAAATTGGTGGTTCCCTACTCTCCAGGCGGGAGTGCGGACACCTTGGGTCGCATGGCCAGTCTGGGATTGGCCGAGGCCTTCAAGCAGCCCTTTGTGATTGACAACAAGGGCGGTGCGGGCGGCATCATTGGTTCTGAGTTTGTGAAAAACAGCGCCCCCGATGGCTACAACTTGGTGGTCTCCGGTATTGGCTCTCACGTGATCGCCCCGCTAGACACCCCCAATGCATTTGACCCCATCAAGGACTTCTCTCACATCGCTGTGTTGGGCGGCCCTCCATTGGCATTGGCGATCAACGCGAATGTGCCCGTGAACGATTTGAACGGTTTCATCGAGTACTGCAAAAAACTCCCCGGTGGTCTCAGTTGGGCCTCTCCTGGCAAAGGAACCCATGGGTACTTGATTGGCAAGTTATTCCAAAGCATCACCAAATCTCCCATGGTGCACGTGGGCTATAAAGGGGCTTCACCCGCGATGGCTGACTTGGTGGCTGGGCAAATTCCAGCCTCATTTACAACCCTCACCACTGCAAGTCCTCACATTTTGGGGGGACGCTTGAGGGCTTTGGCTGTGTCGTCGAGCAAACGCATGAAAGAGTTCCCAGGCGTGCCCACCTTTGCCGAGTTGGGATTCAAGCAACTGACATCGGTCACGTGGTTCTCGTTATCGGGGCCTGCCAAGATGTCGCCAACCCTTGTGAACCGCCTCAATGTGGAGGTCAGACGCATCATGCACACCGCCTCTGTTCAAGAGCAGTTGGCCAAAGATTCAATGGAAACGTTTGATTGGGACGTGACCAAGTTCAATGAATTCTTTGCAAGCGAGGTCAAGCGTTGGGGCCCCTTGGCCGCTGGACTCAAGGGAGAGGATTGAGCTCAAAGTAGACCTTGAGCAAAGACCCTTTGGGGTCCAAGCTCAAGGGGTTTGAGTGAGAGTGCTCAAATCTCGATGGTGATCTCGTCGGACTCGATTTGGGTTTTGTAGGTTTTCAAAGGGATCATGCAAGGAGGAGCGGTTGGCTCTCCTGTTTTGATGTTGAAGGCGCCATTGTGAAAGTCACACTCCACCTCATCACCGTTGATCTCCCCTTCAGACAAAGAGCCCGGGCCATGCGTGCAAACGTCATCGGTGACGTAGTACTCGCCATTCAAGTTGAAGACCGCCAAGGTCAAGCCATTTTTCTCGATTTTGATGGCTTTTCCCTCTGAGACTTCAGATTTCTTACACAATGAAAGATATTGACATGCGGCTGACATTTGAAAACTCCTGTTGACAAAAACTACCCCTCAATGATAACCTCGTTTCTGATACAAGAACCATGTTCTGTTATGCGGAACTAAAAAAGGTCAGAGCAACGTTTTGCAAAACGGCTCACGTCAACGACAACTCAGATCACTTAAATTTCACACTTGACACTTTTCTGGAGCTTACTCAATGCTAAAAAAAGAACAAAATGATTTGGTCACTCAAACCGGACCTGGTACACCGATGGGCAACTTGTTTCGCCGTTATTGGTTACCAGCTCTTTTGTCTGAGGAGTTGCCAACGCCTGACTGTCCACCCGTGAAACTTGAGTTGTTGTCTGAGAAATTATTGGCCTTTCGCGACACCTCAGGCCGTTTGGGCTTGATTGACGAGTTTTGTGCCCACCGTGGTGTGTCATTGTGGTTTGGTCGCAATGAGGAAAACGGCATTCGTTGCCCATACCATGGTTGGAAATACGATGTGACGGGCCAGTGTGTGGACGTCCCCTCTGAGCCCGAGGAGAGTGGTTACTGCGAGAAAATCAAGCTCAAAGGCTACCCCATGGTCGAGCGCGGTGGTGTGATTTGGGTCTACATGGGACCTCCTGAGCTCACACCTCCCTTGCCTGAGTGGGAGTTTGCGACCGTGCCTTTGGATCAGTCTTACATGTCCAAGAGACTGCAAGACTGCAATTGGCTCCAAGCCATGGAGGGCGGAATCGACTCAAGCCACGTGTCCTTCTTGCACGGCAGCAGCTTGTTGCACGACCCTTTGTTCAAAGGCGCCAAAGGCAATCAATACAACCAAAACGACTTCAAACCCGTGTTTGAAGTTGTGGATGCCCCTGGGGGTTTGTTTGTGGGTGCGAGAAGAAACGCCGAGGACGACCAGTACTACTGGCGCGTGACACCTTGGATCATGCCCACCTTCACCATGGTGCCTCCCCGTGCGGATCACCCCATGCATGGTCACTTTTGGGTTCCCATTGATGACCACCGCTGCTGGGCTTGGAGTTTTGACTATCACCCCACACGTGCGTTGACCGCAACCGAGCGCCAAGCCATGATCGATGGCCATGGTGTGCACGTGGTGGTGGACAAGAATTACGTGCCCCTGCAAAACAAAGACAACGATTATTTGATGGACCGTGCCGCTCAAAAAGCAAACCTGTACTACAGCGGCATCAAAGGCATCGGCATGCAAGACGCGTCCTTGCAAGAGAGCATGGGCCCGATCCAAGACCGCACGAGAGAGAATTTGGTCTCCACTGACAACGGCATCATCATGGCTCGCCAGCGTTTGATGAAAGCGGCCAAAGCGCTCATGGAAAATCCCTCCATGGACTTGCCCGGACTCTCACCCGAGGACCAAAAGGTCCGATCAGTGGCGGTGCTCTTAAAGAGAGACCAAGTCTACAAAGAAGCGGCCAAAGAGCATTTCAAAGCGGTTCCTGGCAAGCCCCAGCAAAGCGTTTAAACTGTTCTTGGCGAGCATCCCCTGCCTTTTGAGGACCCTTCCCCTTTGGGGGCTGGGCCACCAAAGGCTTGGGTGTTGCCCAGTGTCTAGAGGCACGGAGTGCAAAGGGATCTCGCACTCTTTTTCTGGCACATGGGGGATGCGCGCACACCCCTTAAAAAAATCAAAGTAGGAGCACCCAAGCCATGGGCCAATCATTTCAAGCAGCCGTCGCCATGCCAGGGGGCAAGATCGAGATTCAAACCTTTCAAACCCCAGAGCCCAAGGCCGAGAGCGGACTCATGAAGATTGAGCTCACCGGTGTGTGTGGGAGCGATTGGGGGTATTTTCAAAACCTGCCCAAAACACGTGGACCTGTGATCTTGGGTCATGAGATCGTGGGTCACGTTGAGTCCATGGGTCACATTGCGGCCAAGAAGTTTGGGGTCAAAGAGGGCGACAGAGTGGCACTTGAAGAGTACTTACCCTGTGGACATTGTGACTTTTGTCGCAGCGGGGACTTTCGGCTTTGCAACGCCACCGATTGGCGCTTGGGGGGCAATCGCTACGGGGCCACAGGACTGAATGTGGGCTCAGGCCTGTGGGGTGGATACAGCCAATATTTGGAGCTCGATATCAACACCGTGTTCCATAAAGTGCCCGACGCGTTGGACTCCAAATATGCTGCCTTGGCGCTCCCCATGTCCAATGGCATTGAGTGGACTTACCTCCAAGGTGGACTGGGTCCTGGACAATGTGTGGTGATTCAAGGACCCGGACAGCAAGGCTTGTCTTGTGTGGTTGCTGCCAAAGAGGCGGGTGCACAGATGATCATTGTCACGGGCTTGAACACGCCCAACGATCAAAAGCGTTTGGCCATGGCCAAAGAGCTCGGTGCCCATCACACCTTGGCCATTGGGGATGATGATGTGCTTGAAGGTGTTGCCAATTTAACGGGTGGTTTGATGGCCGATTTGGTCATCGATTGCGCCTCCGGTGGGACCGAGTCAGTGGTCATGGCGCTCCAACTCGCTCGCAAAAAAGGTCGCGTGATCTTGGGTGGTCTTAAAAGCACCAAGGTTCCCTCCTTTGACAGCGACATGATCATTGCGCGCTTTTTGACGGTCAAAGGCATGCGCGGTCACAGCTATGAGTCTGTCGAAATGGCGCTTCAATTGATTGCACAAAACAAACACAATGTGCAGCGCATGAGCACGCATCAGTTTGGTTTGGCCGAGACTGAATTTGCGCTCAAAACTTTGGTCGGACAAGGTGCCCCAGATGCGGTGCACATGACCATCAATCCCTGGGCTTGAGGGGGCTCTAGGTTTGCAATTGGGCTTTGCTGAGCAAAGCCTCTTTTTGCTCTTCGCTCAAAGGCCAAGTGACAATCAAGGTGAGGCCTTTGGGGGCTGCAGGATGGGCTTCTTTACCCTCGTCAATGCGATTGATGGAATGTATGGGATGGATGGGGTCAACTTCAACACTCAAGGCTTGCTCAAAAGGAGCCATCTGCATCAGCCACTGTCCTTGGTGATTGGAGACCCGTCCTTTTAGTCGCAAAAGACTCGGACCCAAGAGCGCTTTGAGAGACCGGATGTCGCTTAGAAGCGCTTCATGATCACTCTGCTCAGAGATGGGCCAAAAGAAGGCACGAGCTTGGTGTGCTGGGTGATCATGATCATGTCCATGATCGTGATCGTGGTGGTGGTGATGATCATCGTGGTGCAAGTCATGCTCTGTATGCCCACAGGCGTCATCCCCATGGGGATGACAAAGTTGGTAGTCATGCACTTGGTGCAGCGCTTTGAAGACCACTTGAGGGGGCAAATTGGCTTGCCCTGACATCAAAATGGCCGTGTGTTGGCCGAACTCGCTAAAGAGTTCTTCAAGGTTGAGGCGCAAAATCTCCAACTCCTCGGCACTCACCAAATCCGTTTTGGTGATGATGCAGACATTGGCCGCCCTCAATTGAGCTTTGGCCTCGGGGTGGGTTTGCAAAACTTGCATGGCCGTGGTGGCACTCAGGCACGTGATGGTACCCATGCATTCGTATCTTTCCTTGACCAGTTCGCTATCCTCAAAAGAGGCCAAGATGGGGCCAGGAGATGCGAGCCCTGTGGTCTCAATCACCAAGTTGGGAAATCTAGGGATTCTTCTCTCCAATCGAGCCCAAAAGAGGTCCTCCAAGGCTTGGTTCAAGGCAGGCAAGCCCGTGCAGCACACGCAAGCATTGGGGACCAAGGCGGCACTCTCGCTGGCGTTGGCAAGCAATTGGTTATCCAGGCCCACCTCGCCGAGCTCATTGATGATGAGCGCGGCGTCTTTGAGCAACTCACTTTGCAGCCAAGCTTTAAGTAAAGTGGTTTTGCCACTGCCCAGAAAACCGGTGAGTAAGAAAACGGGAATTTTTTGAATTTTCATGACGCCTTTTCGTCTAGGTCAGATGCGAGAGCTGATTGCTGTTGGGTGCAGTTTGCATTCTAAGTGGCTCCATCCAGGCTTTGGGGCTCAGGGCTATACTAGTGCTTGTGTGGGAGACATAAGCAACCACAGGTAACGATCAAAGGGGCAAATCGGCCATGGAGAGAATCACAATTTCACTCGATCCAGAGTTGGCAAGCATTTTGGATCAAATGTCTGAACAACACGGGTATGCCTCAAGGTCTGAGGCGGTGCGTGATTTGATCCGGGGCTGGCACTCACAAGAGGCGCTCAAACGCCAAAAGAACGAGCATTGCGTGGCTTATTTAGGCTACGTTTATGACCAAAAGGACAGAACGGTGAGTGAGCGAATCTCAAACCTTGAGCACGATCACCACCACTTGACCATTTCTTCAACACAACTGCACTTGGATCACTCCAATTGTTTGGAAGTGCTCTTTTTGCGAGGACCCACCAAGGAGGTCAAAACTTTGTGTCAGCGCATCATGTCACAAACAGGCGTGCGCCACGGTGCCGTTCAATTTGTGCCTGTCAAAGTGTTTGATCACATTGACGGACACGATCACGCGCACGGCATGCCCCACATTCACCTGCAAACCATCAGCTAGGTTTGAGCTCGCTTGTCGAATAGGGGTGTGCGTGTGAGTGGGTTGCGTGGTTTGTTTTTGACTTGAAGCGCCAGACCAACAGCACCAAACACAGTGTGCCAAGTCCACTGACCCAAGCCCCCGAAGATTCCCAAAACTGATCCAACAAGGCAAAGTGCTCCCGCCCTTGTTCGATGCCCACGACCAACAAAGACAAAGAGGCGATCAAGCCACTCATGAGACGCGCCGTTTGTTGAGCCAAAGCTTCGCTGCTTTTGACCATCCAGTGAACGATGAATCCATTCATGCTGTCAGCGAGCATCATGCCCAAACCAAAGCAAAACGCAAAGCACAAAATCATTTGAAAACCACCCATCTCATGGCCTTTGTGAGCCATGAGGCCGGCTTGTGCCAAGGTGTCAAAGGAGAGCGCAAAGGCAAACCCCACACCCATGGGGTGAGCCAAGGGCCCTAGGGATTTAAAGACCAGGGCTTTGAGGCTCGAATGTGCGTGGGTGTGATCGTCCCGACCCAAGCAATACCTGAGGTTGCTGTAGGCCAACCAAATCAGAAAGAGGCTTGAAATCCACAGTCCCAATTGGTCGAGCCAAACGGGCAAGGACACCCCTTGCCAATAAAAAATGAGGGTCGCCAAGAACACAGTGAGTGAGTGGCCACTTGCAAACTGAGCCCCTGTTAGACGAGCACTCCAAAAGCTGTGCTGGTTAAAACGCATGCGCGTGAGCCCATCGACCGCAGCAATGTGGTCGGGATCGAGCCCGTGCCTGAACCCCAGCGCAAAGAGAAGTCCCAAGGTTGCCCAAATGGAGGAAGGTTGAAATTCAAACATGTGAAGATTTCTAAATTCGTGTGAAGATTAAACGCGATGAAACTCCCCGTCAAGGGGAGGCTCAATCATTTGAGGGTATGGGTGTGTCCAGAAGTGTGGCCATGATCGTGGCCGTGATCGTGATCATGACCGTGGTCGTGCCCGTGGGAGTGTCCATGTCCATGACTGTGTCCATGATCATGTCCGTGCGAGTGTCCATGTCCATGGCGGTGCAGTTGTCCATCTCCATGCTCATGCCACTCGCTGCTGTCGGCTTTACCGTGAGCGTGAGGGTCTTCGTTGAACACCAACGACTTCACGGTCACAGGCACAGTGAATGAGGGCATGCGAATGCGTCCCAAATCGATGTAGTCAAAGCCCCAAAGGGTGACGCCGTCGATGACCAAAATTTCGCTTTTGACACGCTCATCTTCTTTGAAGATGTGGCCCAAGTTGTGTGCAATGTCACCATCGGTGATGATGTACAGGTGTCTTCCTTGCTCAAGGGTTTTGGGAATGGCTCTCAGAATGCCATTGGCCAAGGCCGAGAGCCTGGTGAAGGAGGGAGCTCCCAACCAGCGAAGTGAAATGGCGACGTCTTGATCGCCTTCGACCAAGTCGTGTCGCTTAAAGGACTGGGTGAGTTCGCGAGCCACCAGCAAGGAATCGATCTCAGGTCCAAAGACAGTGGGCAGTGGGATGACTTGCAGATTCTTTCTGGGCAAGAGAATGGCTGGCTCAGAGATGAAGGTGGTGTTCCCACTCAATTGAACGCTGTACTCAGAGGCGCCAAGCACAGTGGCTCGAATGCACTCGCCCGCTTCAAGCAAAGGCGTTTTGAGTTGTCCTTCAGCCAAGCGCATTTGAACGGCTGAGCCAAAGAGTTTACCCAAGTCACCAAAATCTCTCATCTCACGCTTATAGACGTACTCAGCAACGCCGCCCGAGAACATCACGCCATCCAATGCGCCAAAGTCCTCAATGGGGTCGGTGATGTAGATGTGCTCAAGATCTTCTTTGGTGAATTTTTGATTCAACACGCGCATCAATGCGTCGGCCATCCAATGGGCCACGAGTGCCAAATCGTCACGGTTGATCTTGTCACCCAAAGACCAGTTAAAGCCGGCTTGTTTTGCCAAATACTGACCCATGGGGTCGAGTCGGGTGATGGTGTTGCTCTCATCGACCACCAAGAGGCGTCCTCCCAAGTGAACCGCTCCTGTGGCCACCAATTCTCCGTTTTGCACCAAACCCAGTTTGGTGGTGCCACCACCGATGTCGATGTTCAAGATGCGTTGCTTTTGATCGTAGGAGCGCTTGGCAGCCCCTGAGCCGTAGACAGCGAGCATGGACTCCATGTGGTGACCAGCAGCCGCACAAACGAACTCACCACCTTGCTCAGCCAAGATGGCCGCGATGGATTCGCTGTTTTCGCGCCTCAAGGCCTCGCCCGTCAAAATGACAGCGCCTGCGTCCACCTCATCTGGGTGCAGACCGGCTGCCTCGTAGGCTTTGTCAATGATCTCGCCCAAGGCTTTCGCATCCATCGTGGTGTCGCTCAAATAGGGTGTGAGCGAAATGGGCGACTGGTAAAGCGCTTGACGGTCCACCACGGTGTAACGCGAAGAGAGGTCTTCAGCAATGCGTCGCAAGTGAATTTTTGAGAAGACCACTTGCGTGCCTGAAGACCCCACGTCGATGCCAACGCTGTGCAAAATCACATTGTCTTGTCGCCACAAGGATTCTTGTGAGGGATCGTCCCCTGAAAAATTGTCATGATCGTGGTCGTGATCCGCATCTCCATCGTGCGTGTGCGCATAATCGGCCCCGTATTGGTGGTCTTGGATGGAATGCTTCAAGACTGGTTTTTCGTTTTGATCGGTCATGGCTAGCGATGTTGAAATAGGGTGAATTTGAATAGAGCGGTTTGGGTTGGCGAGTTCACAGGGAAGAGTCAAGGAGACCTGAGCGATCAATAAAACTGATCAAAGTGAACTTGATCCATCGGCACCTTTTGCTCGATCAGGAGTTTGAGCATCGCTTGTGCCATCAGGGGGGGGCCCGCGAAGTAGATCTCAAAATTGGCGAGTTGCTCCAAATGCAGGGATGCAACGGCCTCGTGCACAAAGCCATTGAGGCGATCACTGGACATGGGGGTGCCGGGTGCTTGGTGAGACAGCACAGCGGTGTAATGGCCCCTTTGCGACCAATTGGGCAAAGACTCCAGCATGTCCAAGCCGCACACATCTCTCTCCTCTCTTGCTCCGTAGAGAAAGTGCACGTGTTGGTGAGTCATTTTTGGTGAGGTCAGTGCCCCACGGGCCAAGGACACCATCGGAGCCAAGCCCGATCCGCCGCCCACACACAAGATGTCACGACTTGAGTCTTCGCGCAAATAGGCCATGCCGTAGGGGCCGTCAATGCTCACTGGGGTATTGGGCTTCAAATCAAAAAGCGCTTGTGAACCCACACCATTGGGCACGCGGCGCACTTGAAACTCGATTCTGTGGTGTTTGCCGCCCGCTTGACTCATGGAGTATGCGCGAGGACCTTGTACACCGGGCAATTCGATCAAAGCATATTGGCCTGCAGAAAACTCGATGGGCTCAGCCGTTTCAAAAGCAAATTCACTGATGTCATGGGTGATCACCCTTTGCTCGACAAAGTGAGCCGCTGTTTTGATTGGGGTGTGGATGGGCGCGTAGCGCTCTTGCTCTCTGAGTTTGATGCGAACGTTGCCCTTGGCAATGCTTTGGCATCCGAGGTGTCTGTTTTTTTGTTTGTCTTTTTCACTAAGCCCAGGAGCCTGGTCCCAGGTGTTCTCAAGCTCTCCCTCGAGGAGCTCAAATTTGCAATTGCCGCAAGAGCCCACATTGCATTCATAAGGAAAGGCAATGCCCGCGCGCAGACCTGCGCGAAGGAGGGTGTCCCTCTCATGGCAAGAAAAAGTGGTTTGGCTGGGTTCGATGTGGACTTGGTGCATGGAGAAAAAAATGAATGAAGGGGTTGCCAATAAAAAGTTTCGTGATCAAAGAGAGAAAACGCGAGCCTATTGAAAAAAGAGCTTCAAGCTCTGTAGCCCAATTGGACCGAAATGTCCTCTGCCGTTTGAATGACCAAAGGCGCCAAAGATCTGAGTTTTTTGAGTGTCAACCTCTGACTGGGGCCGCCCACACCAATCGAGGCAACGACCTGTCCAGTGATGTCTCTCAAGGGGGCTGAGATCCCTCTCATGCCCACCTCAGACTCCTCGTCATCGATGGCATAGCCTTGTTGTTTGACCTGGGCCAACACCTTCAAGAACTCCACACTAGAGGACAAGGTGTTGGGTGTTCTGGGAGACAAATCTGAGGCAACGACACGCTGGATCAACTCAGCTGGGCTGAAGGCCAAGATGGCCCTTCCCTCACACGTACAAAAAGCGGGCTTGAAGGTACCGATGTAGTTCTTCATGCGGATGGCCTGCGCGCTCTCTAAGTTGTAGAGGTAGATGATGTTGGTGTCATTGAGAACGGCCAAGTGAATGGTCTCTCCCGTCCTCTCCCTCAAGACCTTCAAAAAGGGCTGAGCCATGTTGGAGACATCCAAGCGGCGGCGAACCAAGGCGCCCATGATGAACAAATTGATACCCAATCTGTAGCGACCGTTCTCTGGGTTTTGTTCCAGCAAGCCTTCGCTGAGCAAGGTGACAGCCAAGCGGTGAGCCGTGCTCTTGGCCAGTGAGAGACGCTTGGCCAAACTGCTGATGCCAATCTCAGGCTCCATTTCAGAGAAGCATTTGAGTACACGAACGGCCGCAGCAACGGAGGAGAGACGTGAACTTTTAGAGGGTGAGCGTTCCATGAGCATGATTCATACTTTATTAGAATTGATCTTAACTGAATTTCTTTTATAAAGAACATCGTTCAGCATAAAAGAATACTAGGGAAAACCACGTCGAGGCGCTTGAAGTGACGAAAAAGAGCAATATGGCAGGCTCAAGGCTGAAAT
>CAIKYO010000256.1 GCA_903831655.1 uncultured Burkholderiales bacterium | reverse complement strand
GGCAGAACCACTGTATTGCAAGGGGTAGTTCATTTAATTATCTTTTTTGAATATTTATTCTTGAGCCTTGTTCCTTAACCTTCGAATCAACCCGCCTAACTCAAGAGAGCAATGAGATACTAACAAAAATAAGGGCATCTGAGTAGCTAGATTTAAACCCTTAGGTCTTTACATGCTTAACAAAAAATCCATCCACAAAGGAGTTACAAGCAACTAGCTCTAGTTTTAATTGTGGAATTTTTTTAGAGGAGAGTTGGACTGTACCAAGGGAATAAGAAATATTTCGTGCAGCCTATCCGGTAATTACCCCCCTAGAACCAAAGTAGTCAGAAGTAGAATTTTCTCAATTAGAGGAGTTCTACATGAAGCGTTCTAAATTTACCGATAGCCAGATCATGGAAGCCCTAAAACGGGTTGATGCTGGCCTAGCAGTGCCTGATATTTGTCGTGAGCTGGCTATTAGCACAGCTACTTTCTACAAGTGGCGCTCTAAATATGGCGGTATGGACACCTCGATGATGGCTCGCATGAAAGAGCTTGAAGCTGAGAATGCCAGGCTTAAGAAGATGTACATTGAAGAGAAGCTCAAAGCGGAGATCTTGAATGAGGCCATCACAAAAAAGTGGTGAGGCCATCCCACAGACGTGAGATGGCCCAAAAGGCAGTATCTGAGTGCAATATATCCATCCGGTTAGCTTGTGAGATCTTTAGCGTGAGCCAGACCTGCTATCGCTACCAAGCCAAACATAATGCAGAGAACGAGCAGATTGCAGATTGGCTCATCCGCCTAACCGATAACAACCGGATCTGGGGCTTTGGTCTTTGTTATCTATACCTGCGTAACGTCAAAGGATTTACATGGAACCACAAGCGGATCTACCGCATTTATAAGGAGTTAGAACTCAATTTACGCATTAAGCCTCGCAAGCGTTTGGTACGCGATAAGCCCGATGCCTTGGTGGTACCACTGAGCGCCAATCAAGTTTGGTCAATCGACTTTATGCATGATCAATTGGCCGATGGCAGAAGTATTAGATTATTTAATGTAATCGACGACTTCAATCGAGAGGCTTTAGGTATTGAAGTGGACTTCTCATTGCCAGCAGAGCGAGTGATCAGGGCATTAGAGCAAATCATTGCGTGGCGCGGCAAACCCAGCATTATTCGAGCGGACAACGGGCCGGAACTTGTGAGCGCCAGACTCATGGAATGGGCTGCCAAACATCACATCCACATACAACATATCCAACCTGGTAAACCACAGCAAAATGCATATGTTGAGAGATACAACCGAACAGTACGATATGAGTGGCTATCACAGCATTATTGGAGCAGTATCGATGAAGTTCAAACCTTTGCTACCCAATGGATGTATAAATACAATTATGAACGCCCAAATATGGCATTGGGCGGTATTACCCCGAAACAGCGACTGGCCATGGTTGCTTAACTTACTCTACCTCTGAGCTCGGTTAAAAATGGGGGGATTACCATTTGACTGTTCCCACGGGATCATATAAGAGCAATCAGGCTTTTAATATGGGTGGCAATCGCTATACCTCTGATTTACAGATGGGCCTTCAAAAAACCATTGCAGAAAACTTATCAGGCGTGGTTGCTGTTGATACGATGTGGTTTGGTGGCAATAATCAATGCGCTTTAGCTTGTGGGTCATATACCAATTTAGCGCTGACACAAAAGCCACTAACAACTACCCAGGTAGGCCCCATTTACAAGATTAACCAAATATTTACAGTCGGCGCATCCTATTTTTATGTGGCCGGTGGTTCAACTCTTATTAATAACGCATATCAAAATAATGTTGTTAATACACAGAGATTTTTACTCAGCGGGCTTGCTGTAGTCCCTCATCAACCTTT
>CAIKYO010000255.1 GCA_903831655.1 uncultured Burkholderiales bacterium | reverse complement strand
TGTTGCTGCTGGCGACGCCTGGCGACGCCATCTGCCAGGGTCCCGGTGCGATAGGAGATCCGCAGAGTGGTGTGTGTGTTGTCAATCCAATTGCGTGACTTGATGTAAGTGTCAAGTTCTTCTGCTAGTCGCGTGCTGATGTAAATGGTTCTTGCGTGTCCGTGTTTAACGCGATGTGCTGCCAAATACACTTCTGCTTTAACAGCGCCACTTGCGTCGCGCACATCTCCAATCGTAAGCCCTGCCAATTCTGACACACGAAGTCCAGCAAGCACAGACATTAAAAATAATGCTCTGTTGCGTATGGCATTGCTGTTGTTGGCGATGTAATCTAAAACTTGCGTAATTTCTGCTGTTGTGAGTGATTTCGCTGCTGACATTGTGTATCTCCAAATAAAAGTAATGAATAAAGTATGTGTTCTTAGGTGCTGAGTGGACAAGCAAGACCTGACAGTTTGGCGGTGTATTGGTGAATTGTTGAAATTCAATGACTTAGAGCGTCTGCTATATAGATTGCTTAAAATCTTTGGCTGTGTATTTATTACCTGTTGTAGTGAAAGAGCCACGACTTTGAGTAAAGCGCATTAAAAGCCCTATGCGCTGTTTAGCGTCTGTCACGCTGTCAGACTACACGAGCGTGAATTGCGCTTTGTATGCGCGTGATTTGATGTGTTGCTGACACACAGAAAAGGTCCCTGTATGATAAAAAAATAGTTGCGCAATTTTTTTAAGAAACAGAAAACTTTTAGGGTGATGAATTTACTTCGGTATACCCTGTGTTGTAGCAGTTATGTATCAGCGAACTAGAAGTTCGCTATGTGCTTTCACATTATGTGTTTCGCTCATCGCTCACACATAATGTTCAGCACAATTTGTTTTATTTAGATTAATTGATAGAAGCTGAAGTTAACGAAGTTAACTGAAGTGTATTGGGTTGACGGAGAATGTTTGAAGCATACGACGGCTATGTGATTTGAAATTGAACAAATCAACATAGCAGTCGTGTTGTGAGTTGACAGTAAAAAGTCATCGCACACAATGTATGTGAGTTTAACGGGAGACGAATGTATTGAAACTCCCAAGTGCTTAAAGCACTAACTCGCGGCATTCACTTGTAGCTACACACACATACATCAGCGTGTAGCAAGTGCGAAGTCATTAGCCGTCATATTCCCCTTCGCGTTTGTTCACTTTGAAAAGTTGATTATCTTTTTTTGTTTGCCTATTAATTGGATTGCTTGAATGCTTTGAATAGTTGACGATTGAGTTTGGATTGAATGTTGAGGACAGAGAAACATTCACCGTCCGTAATCTTGTTGCGTAGTTTGGAGTTCGTGTATTTGTTGATGTAGTGGCGTAGAGTTTTAGTTTGAGTATTGGTGAGCTGAGCTTGGTGTTCTGTGAGTAGCCTGTGCGCTGTTTGTTGAGCAATGAGTATGCGTGGTTTGGTGGTGTTGAATTGATTTAATTTTATGCCGTTGTGTTTTAGCCATTCATTTGTTTCGTCAGTTTGAATGCTTGTTTGCCTGTTGATTTGGTATTGTGCGTCTGTTAGTTTCATATGTTTATTTAGCAACGACTTAATAAAAGCATACAAAAACTGACTGAATATTAGGCAGAAATAGGCTGTTTTGGACAAATTGGCTGAATTTGCTCTGCTAGGTAGTGGTTTTTGAAAAAGCAGGCTTTTTATAAAACCAATATTGACGGCAAAAATAGGTTGCGAGAGTGGGTTTGGTGAAACTACAGTAGTTTTACTTTAACTACTTTGGAGAATGAAAAATGGTAACAGCAACAGCAACCGCAACAACAGGTTTGGCAGGACTTAAGTTAATTACAGCAACACGCGACAACGCAATATCGGACACACAGCATCGTAGAAACAAGTTGAGTAAAAAACTTGCGGAACAAATTGAATTGGCAAAGTGTCAAGTTGAAGGACGCACATACACGCAGACTAAAACTAAAACGATTAAGAACGCAGAAGGCATTAGAGTCAATGTTGATGTAGCAAAAACAGTTAGGGCTTGGTGGTGGCAGTTGGAAAACGGCAAGTTGGCTTTAAGTGTGCGCTATGGCAGTCGTGTCATTCAACTAAACGCAAAGACAAATGCTGTGGAGTGCGCCAACTACGCTGATGTGATTAATGTGCTGACAACAATAAAGACAGCAGTTGAAGCAGGTGAGTTGGATGAACAAATATTAAAAGCAAGTGTTAAATTACGCGAGGGTTTCAAAATTAGCGCTACCAAATAAATTGCGACTAAATAAAAGAAAGGAGTTGTCGTTGTGCGTATAAATGAAATAGCAAGTGCCACAGAGCAAATGGAGTTGTGGAAATTAATCAGCAACAATGTGTGGCAGGCAATTGACACGCAACAAAAACAAGAAGCACAACGACAACAAGCAAAGAAGGCGCAGACAAAGTCGCGGAGGGTGCGTGGAGGTGTTGCGCGAAAAACAACACCTGCGCCTATGGTGCCTGTAAAAGTTCCGCACAATGCTGTCAAGCCCAACGCACCCATACAGCCAACTAGCAACCCACAAGCACCCACAGCAAACAATTCAGCACCCTATGCCAACCCAAGCAAGCCCAACACCATAGCCCCTGTTAAAACAAGCGCACCCTACACGCAGTCACTCAACCCTAATGCCAACCCACAACAATTAAGCAAACACCCTGTGTCAACCCTAAAGCCAACGCCTGCGGTATTGCCTACAGTTAAGACGCATAAGAGGTTGCGTGATGATGACGCTATAGATGTGCTGAAAACTGTATAACGAACCGTAAGCGCGGGTTAATCACGCAGAAACATATACAAAATAAAAAACAAGAGGAGACTGACGAGAGGCATAGCTAAAATACATACAGCGCCATACAAAGCGTTCAGCGCGTTTCGTCTGCGTTTTAGTAGGGTAGGATGTATTTTTTGTTTACGGTGAGAACTTTTTGCTTCAAGGTTTTAGAAAAAGCAGAATAATTTAACTGTATAATTTGAGGCTCGGCGCTTTAGCTCAGTCGGTTAGAGCGATGGAATCATAATCCACAGGTCCGCGGTTCGAATCCGTGAAGCGCCACCAAATAAAATAATAAAATCAAGCACTTGCAGAAATGTCGGTGCTTTTTTTTAGACCTAAACTAGGCCCGCCCCAGAATGAATTCAATGGGGTTTGGGTGTTGGGGCTGATTGGGGCTCAAAGAGTGAGATCATTGGGTTCACTCGCTCAGAATGATTTCCTGTGTCCTTGAATTTCGCCGTCTCGCAGATGCATATGAACTCGTCAGCACCCCATCCCATCAAAATCATAGCTTTCTACAAATTTGTTCACTTGAACGATTTGGAGTCTCTGAAAGCTTATCTCCTGCAAAAAGCGAAGGAACTTCGCTTGATGGGTTTGATCCTTGTGGCTCACGAGGGCATCAACTCAACCATATCTGGTCGAACGGCTGACATTGATATTTTCAAAGATACATTAAAGCAAATGGAGCCCTTTGCCGATTTGGAGTTCAAGGAATCGTTTGCCCAAGAATTTCCGTACCACCGCATGAAAGTGCGCATTCGAAAAGAAATTGTGACGATGGGCTTTGAAGCCATCAAACCCACCGAGCTCACCGGAGAGTATGTGGATCCTGAACAATGGAATCAACTGATGCAAGATCCAGATGTTTTGGTGATCGACACCCGAAATGATTACGAGTTTGAGCTGGGTACGTTTAAGAATGCAGTGAATCCGAACATCAAAAAATTTGCCGATTTGCCCAAGTGGATCGAACAAAACAAAGAAGATCTGAATTTGAAAGACAAAAAGATCGCGATGTTTTGCACGGGGGGAATCAGATGTGAAAAATCCACGGCATATCTAAAAATAAATGGCTATGAAAACGTCTACCACTTAAAGGGCGGGATCCTTAAATATTTGGAGGACGTACCGATCGAACAATCCTTGTGGCAGGGAGAGTGTTTTGTATTTGATGACCGAGTCAGTGTCTTGCACGATCTCACACCGAGTGGCAAGACCTTGTGCAGATGCTGTCGCGAGCCTTTGATGGATGGATACAGCGAATCCGATCAATTTGAACTCGGGGTGAGTTGCCCCAGGTGCTTTGAGCACACCTCGCCTGAGCAAAAGTCACGTGCAAGAGAGAGACAAAAGCAATACCTATTGGCTGAGGGCTCTAACCAAAGACACATCGGTGACCCCCTTTAATATGGACAGGGGTTAAAGAGCTTTGTGCTAATATTTGACTCACACCCTAGGAGTAAGAAGATGCATTTAACCCATAAAACGGCAGTGATCACTGGATCCTCAAGCGGCATTGGATTGGCGGTCGCCAGAGAATATGCAAAAAATGGGGCCAATATTGTCTTGAATGGCTTGGGTGACGCGAAGGAAATTGAATCCATTCGCCATCAGATTGAGGCAGATTTCAAAGTCAAATGCCTCTACCACTCCGCCAACATGTTAAAGCCTGAGGAGATCAGGGACATGATTGCTTATGCCGTTGGCCAATTCGGTGGAGTCGATTTATTGGTCAACAATGCGGGCATCCAATTTGTCAGTCCAATTGAGGAGTTTCCAGACGACAAATTTGATGCGATCATCGCAATCAATTTGGTTTCCTCCTTTCACACGATCAAAGCCGCTTTGCCTTCGATGAAGAAAAGTCAATGGGGACGCATCATCAACATTGCCTCCGCACACGCGTTGGTCGCCTCTCCTTACAAATCCGCTTACGTTGCTGCCAAACACGGCATTGCAGGATTGACCAAAACCGTGGCATTGGAAGTTGCAACACATGGCATCACGGTCAACGCCATCGCACCAGGATACGTGTGGACACCTTTGGTTGAAAAACAAATTCCCGATCAGATGAAGTCTCGCTCGATGACCGAGGAAGAGGTCAAGGAGAAGGTGTTGTTGGCAGCCCAACCCACCAAGAAATTTGTGACCATGCAAGATGTGGCCTCCATGGCGGGTTACTTGGCCTCAGACGCAGCGTCCTCGATCACTGGAACCGTGATGAGCATTGATGGTGGTTGGACCGCACAATAAGTGGCGTTCAAAACGCCAGCCATCAATTGGGTGTGAGGGCGATCGATCACAAAATGTCTGCAAAGCCCTTGCCTCAGTTAGAGAAAAAGTTAACCGATTGAATGAACATGAAAAACATCTTAAAAGTATTGGGTCTGGGACTGGTTTTTCTGTCTTTTCATTCACTGGCCAATACGGTTGATGTGGAGATCAAGGGAAAGGTTGAGCTCGAGGAGTTTGAGTGCCAAACCCCTAGCAGTCCCATCATCAAGATGGTTTGCTACAAAGCTGAGAGCAACTACCTCTTGGTCAAGATCAAAGATTCATGGACTCAGTACTGCGAAGTCGATTCCGCCACTTACAAGAGCTTCTTGGCCTCGGGCAACATGTCTAAATTCTTCAACGAAAAAATCAAGGCACCCTTTAGCTGTTATCACTGATGACGATGCCAAAGAGCCCGATGTAAGTCTTTTAGACACGCCCCATGCCTCCCAGTTTAAGAAACATCACCTACGTTTTCACCAAGCTTGGGAACTTGACCTTTGGCGGTGGCAACGCCACCATCGCTGTCTTGCACCAAGAGATCATTGTTCGGCTCAAATGGATCAGTGAGGATGAGTTTTCTTTGAGCTTTGCCATTTCTCGCTTGACACCCGGATCCAACTTCTTTGCTTTTTGTGTGGCAGTGGGTTGGATCTTAAAGCGCACGTTTGGAGCTTTGTTGGCATTGATTGCTTCGTCTGTGCCTTGCTCCTTGGTGGTGATGTTGGTGACCATGGTGTTCAGTCTGGTGCAGTCCAACCCAGTGGTTCAAGCCGCTTTGCATGGCGCCATTGCTGCAGCGGTCAGCATCACATTTAAAACGGCTTGGATTTTGGTGCGTCCCCATCTGAAGTACTCCAAACATTCACGCTATAAAACGCTATTTCTATTCGCTTTGTCGATGGTGTTGCATGGACTTTTAAAGTTCACGCCCATCGAGGTCATTGGCATTTGTGCCACCTTAGGGTTGTTCTACATCGAGTCTGTCGCATGAATGTGTTCATGTTGTACTTGGTGTTGCTCAAAGCCTCGATCACCAGTTTTTCGGGATTGGCGGCGATCCCCATCATCCGGGAAGCCTTGGTCATTCAAGCTCATGTGTTGAGCGATGCTCAACTCAATGAGGCGGTGGTGATCTCCAGAAGCACGCCAGGGCCAGTGGCCATTTATTTGGTAAGCATTGGATATTTTGTTTCTGGTGTGGGAGGCGCCATTGCGGGATGGTTGGCCATGATCACGCCCGCCTTGTTGGTCATTCCACTCATTCACTTTGCAGGCAAAAAGGCCGAAAACCCTAAAGTTAGAGAGGTGATCAAGTCCATCATGATTGCAAGTGCTGCCATGCTCTTTTTAGACGCCATTCCCTTGGCTCAAAATGCCATCGTTGATGTCCTCACCGCTTGCATTGCGTTGGGTAGTTTTATCCTTTTGATCTTCGATCTCATAGAGGTGCATTGGCTCATGCTGGCAGGTGTCTTTTTGACCTTGGGTCAGTATTATTTTCTCTACTCCACAGCACTGGCTTCGAGTTGAATGTTTTCATTTCTTTACATTGCAAGGCGAGTTCGGTCTTTTTAGTACTTACCCTAAACCCTGGACTGTGAGATTAAAAACACGTTTGTAGAACTATTTTTTTTTAAAATATAGAGTCATACTGGCTTCAGACAAAAAAAAGTATACTTATACGCAATGAATTCATGTTTCAAGTTTTAATCCCTAAAAGGAAAGATCATGCAAGTTAAAAGTCTATTGATTGTGTCAAGTCTCGTGGTCTTGGCCGCTTGTTCAACCACCAAGCCAGAAGAGAAAAATACCATGGCTGTTGAAACGCCCGTGGCTCCCACTGCCAATTTACCCAAGGCTGCCTCTGCGGTTGCAAAGGTCGAAGTGTCTCCCTTTGATGACCCCGCCTCTCCTTTGTCCAGAAAGAGCGTGTTCTTTGACTTTGACAAATACACCATTTCAGCAGCTGATACAGTCATTGTGACAGCTCACGCCAAATACATTTCAACCCACAGCACTGCAAAAGTCAGGCTAGAGGGCAATGCCGATGAGCGCGGTGGCCGTGAATACAATTTGGCTTTGGGTCAAAAGAGAGCCGACGCCGTCAAGAAGTCACTCGTTTTGTTGGGCGCCTCTGAAGCCAACGTTGAGTCGGTGTCCTTTGGCAAAGAAAAGCCAGTTGACTTCAGCCACAACGAAGAGGCATGGGCTAAAAATCGCCGCGTGGACATCAAGTACACCAGCCGTTAAGCAACGCGTTGATATAAAAAAAACCGCTGTATTTTCAGCGGTTTTTTTTTGAGTTTCTGATTTTCAAGAACAACGACTTTTGTGCACTCACGCGTGCTGTTTGAGCCTTAGACGTGAAAGATATCGACGGGACCGACCAACTTGTCATCAATCATGGTGACCTTTTTAAAGGCGATTTTGAGCTCTGAGTTGACCCATCTGAGGGTGTAGTCGTAGTATCCACCGCGGTTGATGGCACCGTGTAAGCCGTAGGAATGAACCAGCCAATTGGCGTGCACCTTGATCTCATGCGCCTCAACCTTAGAGACTCTGACATTGCTCACCAAGTGCACCGTTCTGGCACTGGGTACAGAGGCAAAGGAGTCTTCGGTTTGGAGTCGATAGACTCTGTCCTCCAGGTGAGATTTCCCCTTGAGGTAGAGCAAATTGAGTTCCGTCTCAGGTTGTGTGGTGGTCTCAAATTCGTTGACCCAAGAGGGCATCCAAAAGACAGCATCCTCGGTGTACAAATCAAGCCAATCGTCCCAAGCTTTTTGATCCAGGTGGTGAGCTTCAAGAAAGATCAATTCTTGAGCGATTTCCCATTCAGCGCTGTGGCTCATGTTTCCTGCCCCTTTTTAATCAATGATTTCCAGGTGCGATAAAAGCCATGGTAAATGACTTCGTGATCCCAGTTTTGAGTCGAGAATTGAGGTGCGTGTTTGGACATCAACAACTCACCCAGGCCATTGGCGTGCACGGCCCCGCGTCCCCGAGCAAAATGATTCCAAGGCGCAAGACTTGCTCGACCTCCCTCTTGAACCGACTCAAGGGCGGCCAAGTCATCTGATGTGGCCATGCCAGTGGTGAGGTAGAAGTCTTCAAATTTCCTCAGCCTTGCTGAACGCGCTTGTATGGACTCTCCAACAGGGGCAATGCACCTCACAGTGACCTCACACACATTGGCAGACAAAGGGCGCATGGTGCGAATTTGAGTGGAGGGGTTGTCCATCAAAAATGCGTTTGGAAACATGAATAAATTTCTTGTGCGAAAGAGCATCCACTGCGCTTTTTCTGCGCTGAACTCGCGGTCAATCCGCTCCTTTTCAAGCCACAAGGGATGCGCTTGCGGTTTGCTCCTCTCGGTCCAAATGCCCATGTGGCCATTGCCAAAGTCACAGGACCCTGAGGGGACTTGTCCAGTGATTCTGCCGGCCTCCGTTTGTCCCAAGTCCTTGAGCTGGTTCTTGCCTTCTCGGTTGGCAATGGTGGTGGCAAAGACTCGGTGAACCGTGGATACATGGTAGCCATCGACACCATTCTCGGCTTGAAGTTTCCAGTTGCCGTGCAAGGTGTAGGTGGATGAGCCTTTGACGATTTCCAGTCCCTGGGGGGATTGATCAACCAAGCAGTCGATCCAATCCTTGGAGCCTCCCAGCCAATCTTCTAGCGGGGGGACGTCAGTGCTCAAACTTGCAAAAATGAACCCCCGGTAGGATTGAAGTTTGGGTAAGGGAGTGAGGGCATTTTTTGTTTTGAATTGTGCGTCCAAGTAAGCACCCGAGTCCTCATTTTTGACCACCAAACATTGGCCATTTAAATGAAAGGTCCAACCGTGAAAGCGACACCGAATTGCTTTGGTGTTCCCACTCTCCAATGGCACCAGCAAGGAGGCCCTGTGTGAGCAAGCGTTCAAATGTCCTGCGATTGAGCCGTTGCTCAATCGAACCACAAAGACGGGTTGCCTGCCGATGAAAGTGCTGAAATAGTCGCCATGGTTTTTGATTTGGGATTCATGTGCAACATAGACCCATGACTTCTCAAAGATATGCTCCATCTCAAGTTGAAACACCTCTTCATCGGTGTAGATGGATCGGTTGACTTTGAAGTCATCTTGAGCATCAACGACAAGCTCATCGAGCGCTTTTGAATTCATTTTTTGGGGACCACTTGGATTTAAAAAGATATCTTTTTCGAGGCAAACAAGTTTGCCATTTTGTCGTGGGTGTTTTGAATGAGAGAGGTAAATTCACTGGGTGAATTCATCACCACCTCCGCCCCCAATTCCTTAAAGCGTGCCTCCATTTCTGGTTGACGCATCGCTTTTGCAACCTCATTGAAGATGCGCTGTGAAATGGCACTGGGGGTGCCCGCGGGTAAAAATAGCCCACCCCACGTGTAGGCAACCATGTCTGGATAGCCCAATTCTGGAAAGCTTTTGACGTCTGGCAAAGAGGGCGAACGAGCGTCGCCGGTGATGGCCAAGGCTTTGAGTTTGCCCGCTTTGACGTAAGGGGCTGCAAGGGTGACAGAGATCAGCATGGTGTCGACTTGCCCACCCATCAAATCTGTGATGGCTGGGCCACCGCCTTTGTAGGGCACGTGAATCATCTCTGTGCCGGCTTTGCCGTTCAAGAGCTCCATGAACAAATGGTTACTGGTGCCGTTGCCCGGGCTTGCATAGGAGAGTTGACCTTTGCGGGTTTTGGCGCCTTTGATCAACTCACCCACATCTCCAAAGGGCGAGGAGCTTTGCACAATCAAGGCCAATGGGACTCGGGCCAACATGGACACAGGTTGGAGGTCTTTGAAGGTGTCGTAGTTCAAACCTTTGATCATGAGTGGGTTCACAGGCAAGCTGTCCACGCCCATGAGCAAGGTGTATCCATCGGGGGCTGACTTGGCCACAAAAGCCTCGGCGATTGAGCCCCCTGCGCCTCCCTTGTTGTCCACCAACACCGATTGTCCCAAAGACTCACTGAGTTTGGGTTGAATGGTTCTGGCAATGGTGTCTGCCAAGCCACCCGCAGCAAATGCCACCACGATGCGGATGGGTTTGTCGGGATAGCTCTGTGCAAGGGCGTTCAACTGCACAGTGAGGACGAGCACACAAAGGCTTGAGAGTTGTTTGATCCACTGAATTGAATTCAATTGAGCTCCAGATCGGTTTGAGAGTTGTGTTGATGGGGGTTGAAACCGCTCACAGGTGTGGGTGAGGATTTGACGTGTTGGGGTGGGTGAATCTTCTCACCTGGTCTTTCAAATTCTCAATCGCACACCCTAGGAGGTGGATCCTAGTTCAAATTGCGTTCGGGGTCATCGGGAATAGCCCGCACCGGCCTTGCCTTAGTTTGGCTTGTAAGGGTATTAACTTATGACCGATCAGCTCTCGTGCCGACTAGAATTTCCACACACCCACCCATAGCCTTCTAAGATTGGCACACATCCATGAGCACAGACACCCTTTCACCTGTTGTAGATAAAAAATCGGCACTCAACACGCGATTTCTCTCTCATGGCACCTTGGGATCGAGAAATTTAGACGCAACAAGAGTTTTTTATGAAGAATTCTTGGGCTTGAATGTGGTGCGCACGAGTCCCATTTCGATGATGATTCAATTGGGCGGTAATCATGTGTATGCGGTGGTTCAAACCAACAACAAAGAGAAAATGCCGCGCTGTTATCACAATGGCCTAGATGTGCTGAGCGATGCCGATGTCGATGAGGCTTATCGCCTGTGTTGTGAACAGGCGCAAAAATGGGATTTGAAAGACATTCAAAAACCCTCCGAGCGCCACGGCACCTACAGTTTTCTATTTTGGGATTTGGATGACAACGCTTGGGAAATTCTCTCCAACCCAAAGGGCGGCTACACCTGGATATTTGATCAAGGCGATCTCGAGGGCAAAGGCCATTTCACCAAAGGCTTTCGCCACAATCGGCCCGATGTGGGGGCTCAGGCGTCATGAGCCTGTCCTTTGTGGGGGGATCAAAGATGGCCTGGGTCCGTCTCGCACTCATTGGGGCTTTTTGTTTTTCAAGTTCTGTGTGGGCACAAAGCTACCCCTCCAAGCCCATTCGACTCATCATTCCTTACCCACCAGGCGGGTCGGTTGATTTGGTCGGTCGCAACGTCGCAAAAAAGTTAACCGACTTCCTCGGGCAAGCTGTCGTGATCGACAACAAAGGGGGGGCAGGCGCAAGGCTGGGTGTAGAGATCGCCTCCAAAGCGCCTGCTGATGGATACACTTTGGTGGTGGGCACGGTGACCTCTCTCACGATGGCCGCCAACATGTTTTCCAAATTGCCCTACGATCCCATCAAATCCTTTGAGCCCATTACCTTGCTCAGCAAAGCGCCTGGTTTGGTGACTGTTTCCCAGGCCTTGCCTGTGAAGAACTTCAAAGAGTTCATTGAGTATTTGAAAGCGCACCCTGGGCAAGTGAATTATGGTTCACTGGGAAATGGGTCGATTCAAAACTTCACCGGCGAGATCTTTTTATCCAGCACGGGCACTCAAATGCTGCACGTTCCTTACCAAGGTGCAGCACAGGAGTTGCTGGCGATTTTGGGCGGGCAAGTGCAAGTGGGCTTTGAGGTCTTGTCATCGTTTCAATTGCAAAACTACCAATCCGGCAAACTCAAAGCATTGCTCGTGGCTGGCAAGGATCGCATTTCTGCCTTACCCAACGTGCCAACTGCCCAAGAGGTTGGCTTACCTGGGTTTGAATTCAGCTCTTGGTTTTGTTTATTGGCGCCTGCTGGAACCCCTCAGGCCATCGTTCAGCGATTGAGCGCTGAGAGCAAAAGGGCTTTGAGCGATCCAGAATTGGTGGATGTGATTGGTCAACAAGGGCAAGAGCCCTCATGGACCTCACCCCAAGACACCCAAGCTTTTTTAGAAGCTGACTTGGCGCGATGGGCCAAGGTCGTGAAGATCACCGGATTCAAGCCCGAGTGAACTCTTACCCATGAGGCGTTAAGGCAAGGCCAAGACCGAGGTCGATTGGCTAGAAGCCGAAACCCCTCCATTGCCGTTGATCAAGGCGGTGCGAGCGCCTTGAATTTGCCGCTCACCGGCTTGTCCCCTCAGTTGACGAACGGCCTCAATGGTTGCAAAGGCCCCGTACATATTGGGGTGCACACAGGAGAGTCCGCCCCCGTTGGTGTTGACGGGCAATTTCCCACCAGGTGCAATGGCGCCGTCTGCAACAAAAGGACCGCCTTCTCCTTTTTTACAAAAACCAATGTCCTCTAACGCCAAAATCGTATTGATGCTAAAGGCATCGTAGATTTGGACCACATCGATGTCTTGGGTCGAGAGACCTGCGGCTTTGAGCGCTTTGGGCCCAGACTCGGCTGCAGGCGTGATCGTCAAGTCTTGCATGCTGGCCACCCCTTTGTGCCAAACGGCAGTTTCGTTGGACAAGATGTGCACAGGGGTTTGCTTGAGGTCGCGCGCACGGTCTGAGCGCGTCAAAATGTAGGCGCCTGCACCGTCCGTGACTTGGCAACAATCGTATTGCGTAAAAGGGTCACTGATCATGCGCGCATTGAGGATGGTCTCCAAATCAAGGGGGTCTCTTTGAAAGGCTTCTGGGTTGAGTTGGGCCCAGCGCCTGGCTGCGAGTGCGACCTCTGCCAAGTGCTGTCTAGTCGTGCCGTATTGATGCATGTGGCGAGCCGCAATCAATGCGTAGGAGGAGGGCGGATCGAACGGGTGATAAGGGTCGTCAAACACGTTGGGATCCAAGAGGCTTCGCGCTTGCGCCCTCTCACGTCGGCCAAATTTAGAGGTCCGTTGGTTGCTCCCGTAGCACACCAATACCGCGTTGCACTGACCTGACAAGAGAGACAAGATGGCAGGTTTTTGGTGAGCGATGAAGGATGACCCCCCAATGTTGGTACCTTCAACATAGGTGGGTCGAAGTCCCAAGTACTCCACCACGTGGAGAGGCCACATGGCGTTGTTTAAATTGGCGGTGCTCACCCCATCAATGTCTGCGAGAGTCAGGCCCGCATCCTCCAAGGCCAAGCGAGTGGCTTGTGCCAAGAGCTCAAGCTCGGTGTGTCCGGGTGCTTCTCCGCAACCCGCGGTGCCAACACCCACGATGCTCACTTTGCCACGAATGTTTTCATGCAACATGTTCGACTCCCTCAGGGTAGAAGACCACTTTGTTCTGTCCCGAGGGCTCAGTGATGATTTTCAGTTGAACCCGCATACCAATTTTGACCTCGTGTGGTGCCACGCCTAGCACTTGACTCATGAGCCTGACACCTTCATCGAGCTCAATGATGCTCACATCGTAGTCTCCACCCGCCTCGGGTTTTCTGCGCACCGTGGTCGTCGAATAAACCGAACCACTTCCCCTGGGTTCTTTCCAAGTCAGGGTGTCCTTAGAGCAGTGAATGCAAAAATTGCGTGGATAAAACAAATGGGTTTGACAGTGCGTGCACTGTTGAATGAGAAAGCGACCCTGCTTGAGCTCATTCAAATAGGTCTCAGTGGTGGCTGGCAAGGATGAGAACATGTTTTGAGTGGAAGGTGTGTTGAGTGTCTTGGCTGTGGTGAGGGGGGAGAACGCCATCCCGCACCCAGACAATCTTATCCTAAGGAGTTGTGGGCTAAAACAGGGCGCTTTATATGCGATCCAAGTGCCCCATTCAAGCCCTTCAGGAGTGAGCAGGCTCACCCAAATGGGGTGTGTATACTAGTCCAGCTTTGCTGGGCAAAACGAGCTTGAAATAGAGCGCCTTTTGTCTAACTTGAACTCTTGTCCCTTTATTTGAGCTGATTCATGACCACCATGCAAATTACAAACCGCGCCCCCTGGCGCGAGAAGATTGAAGACTTTGTGCACCTCCCTTCGGTGCAGCATTTCATTGTTTTTTTGATCCTTTTGAACGCTGTATTCATGGGGTTGGAGACGAGCCCCACAGTGACCCAATGGATTGGCGAGCCCTTGGGGATCATGGATCACTTTATTTTGGGAATTTTCATCATTGAGATCGTGCTCATGATGATTGCCCGGGGGTGGAGGTTCTTTTTAGATCCTTGGGGGGTGTTTGATTTTTTGGTGGTTGGCATCGCTTTGATTCCAGCCACAGAGACTTTGGCTGTTCTCAGGGCTTTGAGGGTTCTCAGGGTTTTGCGACTCATCAACAAAATTGAGAGCATGAAAAAAGTGGTTGCTGGACTGCTCGGTTCCTTGGCCAGTTTGGGCTCGGTGGTGAGTTTGTTGTTGATCGTTTTCTACGTGGCAGCGGTGGTGGCGACCAACGTCTTTGGGGGTGAATTCCCAGACTATTTCGGCGATTTGGGACGAACCTTTTTCTCTCTCTTTCAAGTCATGACATTGGAGAGTTGGTCAGATGGGATTGCCAGACCCGTCATGGAGAAGTTCCCCTATGCGTGGATCTTTTTTGTGCTCTTCATTTTGATTGCCACGTTTGTGGTGATCAACCTCTTCATTGCCGTCATTGTGGACTCACTGAGCAGCGCCAACAAGGATGAGGAGACCGAGTTGGATCACGATGCTTTGTTTTTACACAAAGAGTTGACGAGCTTAAAGTCAGAGATGAGCGACATCAAAGCCATGCTGCTTGAGTTATCCGAGTCAAAAAAGACCGGTTCCTAAGTCCCAACTTCTCTTGAATCAAACCCCTGGCCTACCCGTTGGTGTGGGCTCCTTGTGGCATTGGAGCCTAGAACAGGTAGAGGGTATTCCATAGGCATATGGGTGCTTGAACGCACCCCCTTGCGCCTTAAAATCAAATCGCGTTGGATAGAGGACGGCCAGACCCATGAGAGTCTGTGGAAAAGTCAGCCTTCATCCTTTATACCCACGCCTTCATGGGACTGGGTGAATCCGATCCGTTTGATTTTTTGTATAAAGCAGCTTATGAACCACTTAATCAATTCGCGTGGACTGGCGCAAGTGCTAGCGATTTTTATGTTCTGCGTTTGTGCTCATGCACAAACATCCCCGAATCCTCAAGCACTGAGCGATGTGCAAACCACCGAAGCACAGCAGGGCAAGACTTTGCTACAAAGCAAGTGTGCTCAGTGCCACACGGATTCCATTTGGAGAGACCAGCGCCAAGATGCGCGTGCATGGGAGGCGACCCTGTACAGAATGATGGGTCGTGGTGCGGTCTGGAGTGGGTCTGACATTCAC
The DNA here is from genome assembly GCA_903831655.1 of uncultured Burkholderiales bacterium. Lineage (GTDB taxonomy): Bacteria > Pseudomonadota > Gammaproteobacteria > Burkholderiales > Burkholderiaceae_C > Limnohabitans. The sequence goes on along the minus strand of CAIKYO010000255.1, from coordinate 9,484 downwards.
GCCATGGCCACTTACTTGGCCACTGACTTTGGAACTCAATCGCCAAGGGTCTTCACGCCCCAGTGAGAGCTCACTTTTTTGCTAAGTGAGTTCAGCGAAAAAACAAAAAAAGGACATCCAACATGAGAGATTTGGTCGGGCAGTATTTATCAAAGAGCATTTCACGCCGTGGATTTTTGGACAACATGAAGGCGACAGGCATCACCGTGGCAGCGGCACAAGGGGTCTTGTCCTCTTTGAACGCTTCGGCCCAAACCACCAAAACGGTTGAATCCAGCGCGCCTCCCGTTGTCAAAACATTCCAAGGCACGGGAGGCGCATGTTTTGCTGAGCAGTTGATGGCGTGCGGTGTGAAATACATCTTTGGTAACTCAGCCAGTGAGGATGCGCAGTTCTATGAGGCTTTGGTCGATAGACCTCAACTCAATTACATCTTGACCCCTCACGAGGGACCGGGAGCTGCGATGGCTGCGGGTTACATCAAAGCCTCACAAACGCCTACCATCGTGATGCAAGCTGGAGCGGTGGGTCTCATGAATGCGATGGGTCAAGTCTTCAACGCCTACAAAGAGCAAACCCCCTTGGTGGTCTATTCCTACCGAACCGATCAGTCCAAGCGTGCAGGGCGTGATGGGTTTGAGGAAATAGCCAATCAAGAGCAAGTTCTTCAACCGTTGACCAAATACACTTGGATGGCTCGGGGTTCGTCCATGATTGCCGAGACCACACGCCAAGCCTTCAAGTCCGCGTGGACGCCTCCCTTTGGACCTTCTTACATGACTTGGCACTCCGATTACACGCAGGAGAGAACTCGCACCGAGATCATTCAACAAAGTCACTTTGATACCAGAATGCGAGTCAGACCCAACCCCGTCGAGATTGAGGCTGCAGCCAAACTATTGGTCGAGGCCAAGATGCCCATCATGATTGTGGGCGATGAGATCTACAAAGCCAAGGCGGTTGGCAAAGCCGTCAAGTTGGCTGAGATGTTGGGCATGCCCGTCACACAGATGAGACAAATTTGGGCGAACTTTCCTGAGGCCCATCCCCTTTGGGTGGGCAACGCACCCTCAGGCACGTTGTCCTCTATCACCTGGCCCAAGCAATACGATTTGGCCATCAACATTGGCAACAAGATGCAACACAATGGCATCGCGCCCATTGTGTCTCACAACGTCAAATTCATTGACATGAGGATTGACTACCAAAACATGGGCAAGGTGATGACCACCGATGTGCCCTTGGTGGGCGATGTGGCGTTGGGCTTGGATGATTTGATTGCAGCGGTTGAGCAACTCTTGAATGATCGCATCAGAGCCGAGGCGGCCCAGCGCGCCATTGAGGTCAGAAAATACACGGATCAAGCTCGTCTGCTCTTGAAAGGCATTGTGAACAACCCCGAGTGGAACAACTCGCCTTTGATCGCTGATCGAGTGACTTGGGAGGTGGCTCAATTTGCAGACCCTGATGCCATCATCGTTCACGAAGCAGGCTCGGTGGCCATGCACTCCTTTGACTTCAATCCTGTGGGGGGGAGAGAGCTCTTTTTCTACTACGGTGGGCACCTGGGCTCGGGAGTCGGAACCTCAGCGGGTGTTAAATTGGCCAGACCCGATCAGCAAGTGATCTGTTTGGTGGGAGACGGCTCATTCCTCTTTGGTCCACATGCACTTTGGAACATGGCCCGTTTGGAGTTGCCGGTGATCACCATCGTCTACAACAACCACGCTTACGCGGGTCCTCACACTCGCACCATTGCCAACGTGCCCTCTGGACGCATGGTGGAGACGGGTCATTACATGGGCAGTTATCTGGGCAATCCGGACATGAACATGGCCTCCATTGCTCAAGGCTTTGGGGTGCAAGCGGAGGTGGTGCGAGATCCCTTGCAACTTAAAAAAGCGTTGGCCAAGGCCAAGGCTCAGACCTTGGAAGGCAAGCCCTATTTGATTGACGTTCAAGTGGCAAGGCGTGGCATCGGTTGGACCGATTCACCCTGGATACCGCCTGTGAAAGGGCGACCCATGAAATCCAAAAAAGCTTGAAGTTTTTTTGGGCTTGATCGCGATGTTGAAATTTGCTTCTCAATCAAAGGGCCTTCGAGCCCTCATGACCTATGGTGTGGGTCTTTGTCTGACCATGCACAGCTTTTGTGTGTTGGCCGATGAGGTACAACTCGGACATGACTTGTACCATGAGTTGTGCGCAGGCTGCCATGGCCAAGAGATGATGCACCCGGGCTTGGCTTTTGATTTGAAGAAGTTTCCAGCCAACGATCCTGTGAGATTCAAAACGTCGGTCTTGAACGGAAAACCACCTGGTATGCCCGCCTGGAACTCACAACTGAGTGAGGACGATGTTCGCTTGTTGTGGGCTTATGTCAAAAGCGGTGGTTAACAAAACATAAAGGCAAGCATGGCTGCGTCGTCCATCAAATTGAAGGTGGCGAAAATGGCCAGCTGAAAGATCACTCTCCCTCCAAGCTCCTTGGCGCTGAGTTGAGGCTTCATCGCTTGCGCGTCCACCCACTCAGGCTCAAAGAGGTGCTCCGCCGCCTTACCTTCGTCCATGTCCGCGTCCTCCTCCCCCAAACCCAGCGTGGTGAGCCCACCCCCCGTGGTAGTAACCTGGATAGAATCCGCCGCCCCAGCGATAGGGATAAGCCACGATGATGCCCCCAAAGCCAAAGGGGTAAGGATAAGGGTATGGGTAGGAATAGAGCTCGGGCGGGGGCACGATGTAGATGGGTTGCACATTGCCCATGACTGGGGGAGAGGTCACGCTGTTAAGAGCCAGGGCACCTGGGGGCACTTCACCACTTTGAGCCACGTTGTTGTTGATCTGAGTGGGTCCATTGAGGGGTGCAGGGGGGGTGGATTGAATGACCAAATACTCCCCTGGATCGTAGGGCAGTTGAGTGGTAAAGATTTGTCCTGAGTACTCAAAATTGACGGTATAGAAAACCGAAGACTTGGTGTTGCCACTGCCCTCTTGAGGGGGGACCACGGTCGGTGTGACGCTGGTGACTTTGACTTGCAACTGGCCGAGCAGCAAGGGACGTGGGCTCACATCCTTGTTGGCAGGGCTTGAGGGGTTGGCATTTGTGGCGGGGTTGGTGTTGGGGTTGGGGGGAGGCGCATTGAGCTCTTGTGCGAAACCAAGGGCCGAATAGACCCAGACAAGGCATGCCAAAGACCAACGGATTTTCATGTTTGATACCAATTTCATGTTGCTTGCGGTGTGAAGTTTCAAAGTGCTATGGCGATACTTTACCCTTGATCACTGATTCTTAAAAGTGGGTGCTCGTTTGTTCAAGAATGCATCCATCCCCTCTTTTTGATCTTCGGTGCTAAAGAGAGAGTGAAAGAGCCTTCTTTCAAAATGCATGCCTTCGCTCAAAGTGCCTTCAAAAGCTTTGTTGACGGATTCTTTGGCGGCCATGACGGAGAGTTTGGAAAAACTTGAAATCGTCAAGGCAGCGCCCAGCGCTTCTGCAAAGAGTTGGTCTTGTGCAACCACGCGACTCACCAAACCTTGCTGCAAAGCTTCGTGTGCGTTCATCATGGAGCCAGTCAATACCATGTCCATGGTTCTCGCTTTCCCAACGGCTCGGGGTAGGCGTTGGGTCCCACCTGCTCCAGGAATGATTCCCAGTTTGATCTCGGGTTGACCAAATTTTGCGTTTTCACTTGCAATGATGATGTCGCACATCATGGCCAGTTCACACCCGCCTCCAAGCGCAAAGCCACTGACCGCAGCAATGACGGGTTTTCTAATCGTGTTGATGGTTTCCCAGTCCCGGGTGATGAAATTGGCTTTGTAGACATCGCTGAAGTTGTATTGCGACATGGCTTGGATGTCTGCGCCAGCGGCAAACGCTTTCTCACTGCCTTGCAAAATGATGGCGCCAATTTGGTCGTCCTCATCAAATGCTTTTAAGGCATGACCCAACTCGATCATCAGTGGCGTGCTCAACGCATTGAGTTGCTTGGGACGGTTCAAGGTAATGACTCCCACCTTGTCGGCTTCGATGTGGGTGAGGATGAATTCGTAGTTCATGGTGAAAGTGCCCTTCAATGTTGGGGGTTCAAGGTGTTCATTTACGCTTTTAGCCACTTGGAGATCAACTCCATGTCTTTGGGTAAGAGGCGAGGCGTGGTCGTTTGATTCATGTTCGCTGTTTTCATGGGGATGTGCAAGATTCGTTTGTCACGGGAGATGATCAAAGTGACTTCCTTTTGATCTTGAACAAACAAAGACCAATCCTCAATTTTTTGCATTCGCCAGGCTTCTTTCTTTGCGCTGGATTTGGAGGGCACCTCCAGACCCAGCCACTCGTCACCAGGGCACAGTCCACAGGCGTGCGCGGGACCGCCTTGAAGAACTTGCTTGATGATCAAAGGACCGGCTCCCTCAGATAAACGAAGGCCCAGTCTTTGCGCCCATTGAGCGGGCTCGTCCTTGAGCTCAACGCCTTGCAGTTGAAGAAGGGTTTTAAGGGGTAGTTCTTGGGTTGAGTGCACCCAAGCTTTGAGCTCATTGGAGAAGTCTTTGCCTGAAATCTCATGGAGCACCTCCAAAAAGCCTTGTTCATCAAGACCGGTTTTGGCAAAACGCTCAAAGAGCGTCTTCATGACCTGGTCCAAATCAAACGATTTGGCCGGGGTGTTTTTAGCTGCGAGTTGTCTAAGGGTTAAATCAAAGCACAGTGCGATGAGCGCACCCTTGGTGTAATAGCTCACCGTCATGTTGGCCGTGTTGGGCTCGGGGCGGTAGTACTTGGTCCAGGCCTCAAAACTGGAGCTTGCAGCAGAGTGCACAAGTCGCCCCGGAGTTTGGAGCACTTGGTTGAGTGTTTTATTCAAGAGCTTTAAATACTCTTGGGTATCGATCAAACCCGCTTTGAAGAGAATCAAATCGTCGTAGTAACTGGTGAAGCCCTCAAAGAACCAAAGCAATTGGGTGTAATTTTCTCGACTCAAATCGAGGTTTACAAATTCTTTGGGTTTGAGTCGTTTGACGTTCCAGGTGTGGAAATACTCATGTGAGAAAAGACCTAACAACTGAATGTAGCCATCGTTGGGCTTTGTGGCGCCCAAGCGGGGAAGGTCGCCTCTGGAGGCAATCAAGGCGGTGCTGTTTTCATGTTCCAAGCCACCGTAGCCATCGGCCACAGCCCACAAAATAAAGAGGTAGTGTGAGAGCACGGGTTTTTTCTTGCCATGCCAAAACTTGATTTCTGTTTCACAAATCTTTTGAACATCTTTGAGCAGTCTCTCACCGTCAAAGCTGGGTGCTGCACCACTCACCACCAGGCGGTGGTGCACTCCCATGCAAGTGAACTCACCAGACCAAAACTCACCCATCTCCGCAGGACAATCGATGAGTTGAGCGTAGTCACGTGCTTGGTAGAGTCCAAACCCATTGGCCTTGGTTTTCACAGGTGTCAAAGCGGTGGCCAATTTCCATTTGGGATTGAAGGCTGGAGCTTTGATCTCCAAGTTGTAGCTGGCATTGGGTCTATTGAGTGGTCTCAAAAAGAGGCTGGTTCCGTTGAAGAATCCTCTTTGAGTGTCGAGCCACGCCGTGCGAACCGAGGCATCATGGGCAAACACCTCATAGCTTAGAGTCAGGGGTGAGTCGTTTAAAGCACGGACTTGCCATGTGTTTTTGCTCAACTGTTCGACAGCCAGGGCACGCTTGAGTTGGTGCGCTTTGAGGCTCAAGATTTCTTTGGAAAACTCTCTCACCAAGTAGCTCCCTGGGATCCACACGGGGAGCTCAAAGACTTCAAGTTGAGAAGGGTTCTCCAGGGTCAGGGTGACAGAGATGATGTGCTCATGTGCACGCTCAAAATCAAGAGAAAAATGAACGGACTGCTCCAAGGCGGATTGTGCGGATGCTGAGAGTCGGTGGGCTTTCATGTCGTTCATAGGTACAAGGTGGTTGGTTCAGGTGTTGTACAAGGGCCAGCTATCACGTAGCTCCACTGGCCAAGAGGCAAGCCACACTTGCGATCACGGTCAATCTGAAGCGAAGGGTTAACCAATGCTTGAGACCTGCGTTGGGATATGTTTTGCGGTCAACCAAATAGGCCGCTATCAAAAGCAAAGCCAAAAAGGGAAGACCTGCATAGGCCGGCATCACCACACCCAGCCAAGCCAACAAAGACAGTGAGATGGCCCACCACAGGTGAAAGCGGTCACTTTCCTTTTGACTTAAAAAACCAATGGCCCAATGCACACCCGCTAAAAAAGACGCGATGGTTGCAGCGTAAGAGGTGAGCGCAATGCTCACAAACGGATGGAGATCCTCATCCACCAGCCACAACAAAAGGGCCAAAATCACAAAGGGCAACAAGCCTGCAAATCCAAGCCGTGTGATCAACTCTTCGTGAACATAGGAGTCACTCTCCAAGAGGAGCGAGGGGCTCTTGTCTTGAGGTCGGTCTTGGGTAAACGGGTCGGTGTGCATGGTGTTGTAAGTGTTGGGGTGAACAGTTCAGGGATCAATTGTTGTGTGGATTTAAAACTTGCCGCTGGTGAGGAGTTGCTCGATTTGAGAGGCATTGATGGCCCCGGGTACACGGGCTCCTGAGGAGACGATCAGGGTTGGGGTTCCGTTGATTTTGTGTTTGTGTCCAAACTCAACATTTCGATTGAGAGCATTGGTGTCGCAGTTTGCGGTGTTGGTGGGCATGACGGCCGACTTCATCCACTCACCCCAAGCTTTGGCTTTGTCTTTCGCACACCAAAGTACTTTTGATTTATCAATGGAGTCTTGGCCTAGGACGGGATAGAGAAAAAGGTGAACCGTTACGTTGTCCACTTTGAGGAGATCTTTTTCAAACCGCTTGCAGTAACCGCAGTTGGGGTCTTCAAAAATGGCCAAGTGACGCTTGCCGTTTCCATGAACGATGGTGATCGAATCCTTCATGGGCAGGGTGTTGAAGTCGACTTGGGTGAGTTTTTCGATTCTCTCGTCGGTGATGTTTTGACGGGTGCGGGTGTCAATCAAACTGCCCTGAACCAAGAAATTGGCTTCAGCATCGGTGTAGTAGATCTCATCGTCTTCAACCCTGATCTCGTAGAGCCCATTCATCGGTGCTTTGGAGACTTCAAGAATTTTCGGAAACTCAGGGATTCTCTCCATGATTGTTTTTTTGATTTGAGCCTCCTGCCCCAGCGCCCAAGTGCTGGTGACGGACAAAAAGAAGAGCGCACACAGCAACGAGTTGCTCAGGCGTTGAATGAAATGATGAAGCATGCGTGTGACCATGAAGATTGAAAGAGCAGAGCTCGTGTTTACAAATGAAGGCTTGAAGCCTTTTGGACAATGAAATCTTTGAGCATGGGCGTGCGTTCAACGCCCCAAACTCCCCAGTTTCTCAACGATTCAACCATGGGGTGGGTGTGTGAAAAAAGACGTTGTATGGCATCCATGGCCCACCAAGAGGGCATCAGTTGAGCTTTTCTAGCTCGCTCGAAGCGTCTGAGCAAATGCAAGTCCGACAAGGATTTGTGGGGTCCATTGTGAAGCCTTTCTTTGAGCAATCGAGTCATCTCGATCGCATCGTCCAGCCCTAGGTTAAGGCCCATGCCGGCCAAGGGGTGAACGTTGTGGGCTGCATCTCCAAGCAAGCACCACGAGGTGCCATCGGCGCGCTGTCCCACCCATTCGTGCGCTTTGGCTTTGATCAGGGGCCAAGTTTGTCGTGCATCCGAACACATCAAAGGGCCAAATTGAGATTGGGTGGCTTGGGTCAATGCGAGCCCTAGCTCGGAAGCGGAGAGCTTCATGCGCTCCTTGGCCAGATGTGGGGGCTGAGACCACACAAAGCTGAATTGACTGGCGTTGGGACCTCCGTTGGGCAAGAGGGCCAAGATTTCGTTGCCGTGTTCGCCATTCAAGAACCACTGGTGAGCGATTTGTTGGTGGGCTCGCGTTGCACGCACATTGCCACTCAATGCCTGTTGCAGGTATGGGGTGTTTTCAAAATTCACGCCCAAGGTCTGTCTTGAAGCGCTCAGACGTCCCTCGCAAATCAAGGTCAGTGGCAAGTTGGGGTTGGGGTCTTGGGTTTGCTCCTCAATCCACGCCTCGTTTTGTACCGCTCTAGAGAGCTGCTCACCCAAGCCCTTGGCACTCACCACATGAGCCAAGGGTTGTGCTTGTTTGGATGACAAATGAATCACCTCGCCCTTGTCGCTGTGGACATGCATCGCAAGCAAGGGGGTGCAATGAGACTCTTCAGGCCAGCCATTGATATCTTCTAAAAAGGCTTTTGATCTGGGGCTCAAAGCGTAGTGTCTTGGGTCCGAGGAGTTGAGAGATGAGCTGGGATCTTCTTGAATGCCTGCACCACGACTCGCCAACGCACTCAATCCCACTTTGTAGTGCAAAGCCCCCAAGGCCAGGGCCAAGGATTGGGCCACTGGCCCATGGCCTTTGATCATGAGGTCGAGCTGAGATTTCATGCCTCCATTGTAGGTACAGTTGGGCGTTTTAAGGGATATTTGGGGCCAAAACAGGGCTTTGTGAGTGAGGACTTACCTTTTCTGAATTGTTACGTCGAAGCAGGGCAATGGATTGCTTAACAAATTACAATAGTGAGTTCGGGCAAGCGTTGGGGTCAAAGGCCTTGGATGCACTTGCAACCAACCAATTGAAGGATTAGCAATGAGTTTGAAATGTGGAATTGTGGGTTTACCCAATGTGGGCAAGTCGACCCTCTTTAATGCGCTGACCAAGGCTGCCATTGCTGCTGAGAATTACCCGTTTTGCACCATCGAGCCCAACGTGGGGGTGGTGGAGGTGCCCGATTCCAGACTCACTCAATTGGCGGCGTTGATCAATCCTGAGAGGATTGTCAGTGCTTTCGTTGAATTTGTGGACATTGCCGGTTTGGTAGCGGGTGCCAGTCAAGGTGAGGGTTTGGGCAACCAGTTCTTGGCTCACATCCGAGAGACCGATGCGATTGTGAACGTGGTTCGTTGTTTTGAAGACGACAACGTGATTCACGTGGCTGGCAAAGTGGACCCCATCTCTGACATTGAGGTGATCCAAACTGAATTGTGTTTGGCCGATTTGAGCACGGTCGAAAAGAGCGTTCAGCGCTACACCAAAGCTTCCAAATCGGGCACTGACAAGGAGGCCGTAAAGCTCTTGGCCGTTTTGAACCAATGCCAAGCCGCGTTGAACGAGGGACGCCCCGTGCGCTCTTTGTCTTTGAGTCCCGAGGAGTGGTTGCTCATCAAACCCCTTTGTTTGATCACCGCCAAGCCCGCGATGTTTGTGGGCAATGTGAGCGAAGATGGATTTGAGAACAATCCCCTTCTTGCGCGTTTGGAAGAATTTGCCAAAGCTCAAAACGCACCAGTCGTGGCCATTTGCGCCAAGATGGAGGCGGAGATGTCAGACATGAGCGAGGAGGATCGGCAGCTCTTTTTGTCTGAGATGGGACAAGAGGAGCCGGGTCTTAATC
>CAIKYO010000254.1 GCA_903831655.1 uncultured Burkholderiales bacterium | reverse complement strand
GCCTATCCTCTTCGTTCCGGGAACTCATCCTTAGGGGTAATTAGCGCGTATCGAAAGAGTCAGCTCGAACTTTCACCTTCTGAGTATGTCGATGGTTTAACGCTGGGCGTTGTTGCCAGCAATCTCTTGCTTCTGAAACTTTCAGGAAACTTGGACCCAAATCTTCAAGAAATTTTGGGGTCCACCTTGCAAGATCAGTCAATTATTCACCTGGCGTCGGGAATGGTGGCCGAACAACTGAACATCACCATTATTGAGGCCATGGTGAGAATCAGGGCTTATGCATACAAAACAGATCAGCCGATTTCGCTGGTTTCAAACAAAATTATTACTCGTGAACTAAAGCTAGATGCAGAGGAAAATAAATGAGCACAGTCGATAGCAAGGTCATACCCGAGTTACCTGAGTCTGGAAGTTTGGCGCGAACATTTGTCGATCTTGCCCAGTCGCTATCTAGTGGGCAGGATAGCTATGAAGTTCTGTCGATGTTGTCGCAAAGAACAGTCGAGGTTTTACCAGTGGCCTCAAGTGGAATTTTAATTACTGACCAGGCAGGCGTCTTACAGGTGGTAGCCGCTTCCAGTCCGTCTGCTCACTTGCTGGATCTCTTTCAAATTCAAAATGAGGAGGGTCCGTGCTTTGAGTGCTGTAAAACTGGTGAAGCCATCTCCGATGACTTGCTTTCAGAAAATGGAGCATGGCCTCGTTACTCAGCTCTTGCTCGCAAGCATGGGTACACCGCAACGTATGCTCTCCCGTTGCGCTCAAAAGGTGTTGTACTTGGCGCCCTTAATCTTTTTGCTCAAATGCAATTGAGTTTGGAGCGATTACTCGTAGCTCAAACTTTGGCCGATGCTGCAACTCTTTCATTGTTGCAATTGGATCCGGTCGTGGACCTTGAGGTGGTGGCGCGAAAGGTATTTTTCACTATTGAAGAAAGAAACATCGTCGAGCAGGCAAAAGGCATGATCTCTCAGCGTTTCGAAGTTACGGCAGATGTGGCATTCGAACGCATCAGGCAAACAAGCCAGAAAACTAGTTGTCATATCATTGAAGTAGCTCGGGCAATAGTCTCGCGAGATGTTGACCATCCAAGTTTTGCTTACTTAAGCACCGATTCGCTGTAACGAGGTAACTCAGTGGATACTTCGCCAGAAATTCCTTCTTTGGAAGAGACGCTCCATTCTCCAAACATGGATAGGGCATCAAAGGCGAGAGAATTAGTCAGAGATTATTTAGCGATGGTAGTTGGTAACGAAAATAATATCAACGGCCCGAGTATTGATTCAACGGATTCTTTATACGCGAATCAGATCTACCCGCTGGTTATTGCTTTAGTTCCTGCATACAACGAGGAGCTGCGGATTAGCGAGACCTTACGTTCTCTCATAGATCAATCCCGCCCTCCAGATGAAATTATCGTTATCGCTGATAATTGCACCGATGGGACTGCAGCTCTTGCAATCGCCATGGGTGTCAACGTTGTGGAAACAAACAAAAACGTAGACATGAAAGCCGGAGCGCTCAATTCAGTCATTGACAAAATATTGCCGATGCTCGATGAGACAGATTCGATATTAGTTATGGATGCTGACACAATTCTGTCCCCTCATTTCATTCGTTCAGCCATGCATGCACTTTTCGCACCGACGCCCAAAGGTAAAAAGCCGGTAGGGGGAGTGGGAGGTATTTTTCTCTCATTACCTGTTAAATGGTCGCTGGCGAGTCAGCTTCAAACGAACGAGTATCTGCGCTATCAGCGCCGACTCGGACGCAGACGTGGAAGGGCGTTAGTACTTACAGGCACAGGAACGATGTTCAATATCAGGACTCTTCGAGAGGTTGTTGAGGGGAGAAAAAATGGTCGTTTCCCAAATCTTGGCGATGGGTTTTCCGTCTATGACACTGCAGCTCTTACTGAAGATAATGAGTTGACGCTCTGCGCTAAACGATTGGGGTATCGAGTGTTGTCCCCAAAAGAGTGCACAGTTGCGACCGCCATGATGCCCACACTCAGGAGCCTCTACAAGCAACGTCGCAGATGGCAAAGGGGTGCACTAGAGAATCTGTACGCACACGGTATTGATAGGCACACCGCCCCTTACCTAGTTAGACAGATACTGACTTATTCCGGCGCGATTTTTTTAGTCCTCTACATAACTTCAATTTCAACTGCTCTTGGAAAACACGAACATATCCGCTGGAATAACCCTTTATGGCTGACAGTTTTCGTGGTGTACGTAGTGGAGCAAACTTTTACCGTTCGCAAAGGTGGCTGGAAGGCAATATGTACAAGCCTATTTGTGCTTCCTGAAATCTTCTATAACTTCTTTCTTGACCTGGTCTATACGGTTTCCCTAGAAGCGTTGATCTTCGGTGTGCCGGAATCATGGGGGCGAATAAGAGATACGGTCTCGGGCAAGGATGAAGGTGAAAAAAAAGATAGCTCAAATGGAAAGATCGACAATCGTCGAACCCGCAAAGGCAGGGTTTTAGAGTTCGGCATTGAAGCCGCAAAGGACTTGGCACTCGGATTTGTTTTCTCTTTGCCATTCTGGGATCTCCAGATTGCATGGGATTTAATTACCGTCTTTGTGCTCGTTGGCTTTGCTGCAACGATTGGAAGATTGATTCCTGTAAAGACTAGTTAGTCGTCTAGTAACTAACTACTTCTCACTGTCAAGAGTCCGGACCCCATTCATTGGACCACTACATGGGATCAAGCGCACGTGGCGGATGAGGTGGGATTCGAACCCACGGAAGCTTGCACTTCACACGCTTTCCAAGCGTGCCGATTCGGCCACTCTCGCACTCATCCAACGTCCGGCACTGCCAAAGCAACGCCGGCTTGCAAGGTTACCCGAGACCAGACCCCCCGTC
>CAIKYO010000253.1 GCA_903831655.1 uncultured Burkholderiales bacterium | reverse complement strand
CTTGGATCTTTACCCGGATATTTCACACCAAGCAGGGAATGAGTCATAAAAAGAGCAGATTGGAGTTGGCGGTTTAGTAGCGGGTTATTTTGGTTTATTTTACGGTCATATTCTGAATTTTGGACGGAGTTTCCCCAAACCCCATTGTTTATTGTGCCGGGGCAGCACCTGTGGTTTTAGGCAGGATGTAGTTTTCTGATGATAGAGATGAAGAGCACCTGCTCTGGGAAGTGCGAATCCATCAAGATTTTAATCTTGCGGGTGTTTTTGATAATAACTGCTCCAATTTTAAGTAGCTGATTTCGAATCGTGCCCACATAGGCGTTCTTCAGCTTTGATCGCTTGAGATAGGTTAGCTTTAGATGGCTAAGCAACACATAGGCAAAGCCTGATAATACGACTCTAAATTGGTTTGCCACAAAACGATGGCAGCTCACCCGATCAGCTTTTAAATCCAGCTTCTGCTGTTTGATCCTGTTTTCCATATCGCCCCGCTGGCAATAAATCCCCTCGTAGAGTGTGGGGGAATGTCCCTTTAGGTTCGTTGCAATAAAACGCACATTCTCGCCATGACGATTGCATTCAACCCGGGCAACCAGAGTACGCTTGTTCCTCCAGGATTCAGCAGCATATTCGAATTTAGCGTAAGTCCGACTCACTTCACCTGTGGCTTCATATTCATGCTTGGCTTTGCTAATGGCAGACTTGGCAGCAATCATCAACCAGTTGTTCTTGGCCATGCCAACAATGTAATCGATTCCCTTGCGATCGCACCAACGCAGCATCTTGTCCCGACAGAATCCTCCATCGCCACGGAAGATGATATTCGTATTCGGCCAAATGGCCTTAATCCGTTTATACAAGACTGCAAATAAACCCCAAGCTTGATGGGCTCCATCTACATTACTGGGGCGTAGCAGAACTGATAAAAGTTGATTTCCACAAAAGGCATACAGCGGCATAAAACAATCGTGCTCGTAATAACCATTGTAAAAGCTTTGCTCCTGATCTCCGTGACTTAAAAAGTCTGTACTATCAAAGTCAATGACCATCTCTTTGGGAGGCTTGCCCTGGTGGTGTTCAATGAACACATCCAAGAGCAAACCATTCATCTTGCCAATCGTCTCACGGTCAATACCATTTTCAAACCGGCAGAGGGTACTGCTTGATGCCAGATCAGACAAGCTGCCACTTGCTGTTTTTAGACACTCATCTTGCCTTAAGTGATTGTGATCATTTAAATCTTCATAGCCCAAAGCCAAAGCAAATAGCCGCTGAGAGATCATTGAGCGAATCGAGTGCTGCACCAGTTGAGGAGTCCGAGAGTCTGGAATCAAGGCTGCAAGGCGCTTGCTCAAATTGAGCTTCCGATCCAGCTCTCTCAGAATTAAAACCCCAGCATTCGAGCTCACAGAACCTCCACTAAAATCAGCCAATACTTTTTTGCCTGACAGGGCTGTAAAACACATCTCTTCCTTGATACAATTTGTCATGGTGAATTCCTTCAGATATTGTGCCTTGGACAGCAACAATTATAAGGCTTTCACCACTTCTATTCATCTAGTGTATGCAATATTCGGGATAATGGCTCATCCCTCTATGAAACATTTGAACCGGGTGAGGCGAAAAGGCTGCTGGATAAACTGGAAATTCATCATACACCTAAACACGGCAGTTGGTTGAACATGGCAGAGATTGAGTTGAGTCATTTAAGCCGTCAATGTTTAGAGAGGCGAATACCTGACCCACAAACACTCGCTCAAGAGGTAGCTGAATGGAACAGGCAGCGCAACCAGGAAAAAGCCATTGTGGATTGGCAGTTCACCAACAGCGATGCCAGAATTAAGCTTAAAAAACTTTACCCGGTCATTAAATCTGATGGGCGGACATAATTATGAGGATGCTGTACTAGTACATTGTCAGCCTAACATTGACTAATTTCGGTGATCACAGGATAAAGCCTTTTCAGTTTAATGCGTGCATCAGCGGCGGTAAACTGCCAATCAATTTTGACGGCTTTACAATTGCGCTCCCGACACCAAGCAAG
>CAIKYO010000252.1 GCA_903831655.1 uncultured Burkholderiales bacterium | reverse complement strand
TGTCTAAATAGTTACTGATACAATTTCGTCTTTCGTCGGGGCGTAGCGCAGCCTGGTAGCGTACTTGCATGGGGTGCAAGTGGTCGGAGGTTCAAATCCTCTCGCCCCGACCAATAAAATCAATGGGTTAGGGCATATTTTTTGATTTGGTGGCATTTTGGTGGCATTTTGAATTTAAAAAGGCGTCAATTTTGGAGATCTCCCCACGCTTATCGGCACCTTCAATCCATTTTGAATAAACCGTCAATACCATCTGCATGTTGACGTGCCCCAGCTGTTTTGCTACCCACATCGGGTTAGCGCCAGCCATCAAATTTAGGGTGGCATAGGTATGGCGGGTTTGATAAAACCTCCTCTTTCGCATTCCTAATGCTTTCAGGGTTGGGTTCCAGTAAGCCCTCCTCAAGGGGCGCTCCTCCCCATAAGCCTCATTGGTCTCTGGGTTCTCAAAAATGTAGCCGTTTCCCTCCAAGGTATATTGCTGCTGCCTAGCCAAAGCATTCTTAGCCCGCGTATTGAGCTCCACATCTCGGATTTTAAAGGTCTTGGTCTCATGCTCTTTCTGAAAAGTCCGCGCTCGCTGGACCCTTGCCAACCCACGGGTATGGTCTATATCCCCCCACTTCAAAGAAATGACTTCGCTTGGACGCATCCCGGTAAAGAAGGCAAACTCAAAATAGTTCACTATTTGAGGGCTGTATTTACTCATATACCAAAGGACTTGCTCGAGCTCTTCAGCGGTTAAAGGATCTGGGGGCTCAATTTGATGCCTGGCATTCTTAATGCGCACTGTCGGATTGACGGCAATGATCTCGTCTAGAAAAGCCATCTCCATTACCTGTCTTAAGGGGATCAGAATGTTATTTCGATTTTTTGGTTTCCATCCCTGAGAATTAGCTAACGCAGCCAAGGTTGAATACTTTATCGAATCAATTGGGCATTCTCCAATCTCTTTAACCCAAAAGGCCAGCGCTTGATTATATTTAATTAAGGTGCCATGCGACAGATGGCTTACGGACTTAATCCAGGCTACTGACAGGTCCTTAAAGGTGGTCTTGGATTGGGTTTTTGGGGTTGACTTGGCAACATTAGTTGTTGGAAAGTCTTGCAGATATTTCTCTGTGGTATATATGCCAAGCGAAACCAATCTCTCAACTTCACCTTTTAGTTGACTTGCGTATTTAAGGTTGTTTTTGGTTGGTGGGATGGCGAGGGTGGGGCGGTATCTCTTGTTGTTCCAGTGGAAGGTGATTTGGATCCCTTTGCGGTGTGACTTGATTCCACCCATGATAAATACCCCTTAATAATAAAATGTATCCGACCATCCGGAGCTTTGATGAAGTGAATCCCCTCTGCGAAGTCCCCCCTGGCAATTTTTGATCGCAAGGCAAACTCTGAGTAACCAGACTCAATCGCTAACTTTTTGATGGTGATCAACGGCAGATTTAGTGACATATTTATCCCAATTCACGTAAGAATTTATTAAATTCAAGTCTCTTATTAATTAAGGCCCAAGACTAAATAGTAATTTTTGGATTAATGAAATCGGAATTGAATGCTCGGTATTTTTTACGTTATTAAAAATAAGCTTCGCTTTAATCATGTTTAGACTTATAGAATCTATTCATTTTTTTCCACATCTTCTATTATGTGGTCTTTGCCTTTCTCAATGACCGCCATCATTTGATATGCAATTCCAACTGCAACTACGCCTAGCGTCTTTACTACTGTTTGACGGCAATCTTCGGCAGTCAAGCGTGCTAGATGCTTGGTTAAAAAATAATAAACAGGGGTAACTATGGCTACGCTTGTGCTCATTGTTAAAAAACTAACGTAACTT
>CAIKYO010000251.1 GCA_903831655.1 uncultured Burkholderiales bacterium | reverse complement strand
TGGAGTCTTTACCTCCCACTGGCTTTTTCATTTCCTGCTTTCCCCACAAAATCCGTGGAGCCTCAGCGGGATGGACACGAGCAGTTGCCATTTTCGATGACCGCCTCATGGGGCCTTAGATCAAGGTAGGGTCAACCGGATTTGAGAAAACCCTTATGAGTAAGCTCTGACCTTCACACTCATCTCGCCCAAGTGCATGCCTTGAGCGTGAATCACATCCCCTGGTCTGATGGGGCCAACCCCCTGTGGTGTTCCAGTCATGATTACATCACCAGCTTCCAAGGTATAGAACTCAGTTGCATAAACAATCAATTCCGCCAAACTCATCACCATGTCGGAGGTATTGGTCTTTTGCCTGAGTTCGCCGTTGACCCTCAATTCGAGCTCAATGTCTTGGGGGTCTTTAACCTGATCACGAGTCGTGAGCCAAGGACCTAAGACCGTGTAGGTATCCAAAGACTTTCTAAAACTTCTGTCCTCTGGTCCTCTGACCGTGATATCAAGACCCAAACAATAGCCAGCCACGTTTTCCAAGGCGTGCTCAAGAGTCGTTTTGGTGACACGTTTTCCAATCACAGCGCACAACTCAATTTCATGATCGGTTCTGCGATCGAGCATTCTTTGCTCGATGCCATGACTTGCTCCCACTACAGATGAGGGCGCTTTGAGAAAGAGTCCTGCTTGGCGAATATCGGTGATCACATGGCCATAGGCCTGACCATTGTTTTTCATCTCTTCAATGTGAGCTTTGTAGTTGATGGGGGCTGCAACCACTTTGCCCGGTTTTTTCTCTGGACTGTTGATATGAACTTGATCCAATGAAAATCTTGGACAACCTTTGAGCAAAGCGTCTAATTCAGGACCTTGATTTTTTTGTGTCCACTCACATGCCCCCAAAACGGTGTGATGCGAAATTTTGTCGGTAATATCCGTGATCACTTGACCATGGACAAGACCAAAACGATCTGAATTGAAATTGATGATATTCATGCTGCTATTTTCCCAGAAAGACCAAGTTGACCACCCATTGCTTTTTTGATGACGTCGCTGGGTTGCGGTGAAAATCCCCATTGATCCATCCGCTCTGGTGGACGAGCCCACTGATCGGGAGAACCCGGAACCCATGAGGGGTTGGTGATTTGTTGCACCTCTGCTGTGTACTCAACTACCAATCCATTGGGATCCAGGAAATAAGAGAATATGTTATCCCCGGGTCCATGCCTTCCTAGACCCCACTGCAATTCGTAGCCTGCAAGCTTGACCCTACCCACACCAAACATCAACTCATTCCAACTGCCCATTTCAAAGGCAACATGGTTCAAGCTCACACTCCCAAAATCTGCCAAAGCAATCGAATGGTGATTGGCGTTGCAGCGGAAAAAATGCATCTTGTGCGTCGAGTCCGACAATTTAAATCCGAGTACAGACTGCAAAAAATGGGACATCTTTGCCACATCCAAAGTGTTCACCACCACGTGCGAAAGTTTGGTGGGGCAAGCACCATCGACCAAGGACTCGATGTGCAAAGGACTATATTTTTGACTACCTGAGACCACGTTGTGAACCCGGCCTTCAGGATCTAAAAAAGAAAATCCAAATCCTCCTGAATGCTCCTTCAACTCGTGAGGCTCTGAGCTGATCACAACACCGAGGGAACTGATTCGTTCGCACATTCGCTTTAAGTGCTCAAGACTGGGAGTTCCCCATGAGATCGAGTGCAATCCAATCTCTGACCCTTGACGCAACTCAAGCACATGGTGCTCCTCTCCCCTTGCCCTCAATTGAACCATGTGCTCGCCTTGGTCTACGACATGCAAGCCCCATGTCTTGGTATAAAAATCAATCGATTCAGTTAAATCTTTGACGATCAAAGTCACTGACCTCAAATGATCAATCTCCGCTTCAAACTCACTCATATTCATCACTTCCAAGTTCTTTTATCAATTGCATTTAACCCTGCTACAGAGGTTAAATTTCACACCCACCTCAACCGATCAAAAAACCAATTCGTCCCCTGGCTTGGGCACCAAGACTTGGGTGGTGGTACTGCCTAACTCTTTGATCAATTCCTCAGGCGTTCCCTTGGCCAATGGATTGGCGCCATAGTGCATCGGAATCATCCATTTGGGGTGCAACCACTCTTTGATCGCCCAAGCAGCCTCCTTGGGACCTAAAGTGAAGTTGCCACCAATGGGCATCAATACCAAATCGGGTTTGTACAAATCAGCGATCAATTTCATGTCACCAAATAATCCTGTATCGCCCATGTCGTAAATCTTAAAACCGTTCTCAAGCTCAATGATGAAACCCAGTGGTTCCCCGCCAGGATAGGGCATTTCTTGGCCTGATTGAGGGTCCTTCCAAACCAACACCGAGGAGTGCTCAGCGTGTACTGCAGTGACTTTGATTCCCGCTACAGGAGACACAGTTCCTCCTTTGTTCATTCTGGGTAACTGCTTGGCGGGCAATATGTTGAGCAAAGTTGCTGACTGATTCAAGTCTCCAGGCGCATACATGGGAATGTCGTTGATTCGTGCCAACTCCGGAGCATCGCCAAAATGATCCCAATGACCGTGGGTCACCAAAAGAACATCGACGTGACCCAAGGCCTCAAGTTGTTTGTACTTCGCTGGTGTCAATGGGTTTCCCTTGAGCCAAGGATCGGTCACGATCACCTTACCGTTTGGAGTGGTAATTCGAAAGGCAGATTGCCCAAGCCATTGAAGATGAGTTTTGCCGTCTTGAGCAAAAGCTGAAAACGAGGTGAGAAAAATAACGGTTAGAAAACTCAATACGTGGCAACAAACAGTTCTTGCAGTTGTTGACGAATTTTTCTTCTCTTGGATACTCAAAAGACTCGAATGAAAAAACATAAAAATCCACCTTTTTAAATAAAAAGAACTACTATTTTGGGTTGTTTTGGACACAATATCAGCTGCAGATCGGGTTCGATAAATATTTCAGATTTTTACACCATTTTTATATTGACTCCAACACAATACACCATCACATGAAAAATCAACAAACATTTTCTGGGTTATTGGGTGTAGTGGTTGTGCCTATTGTGGTTGCATCACTTTTGAGCTTCTTTTTAACACCACTCATCGGGAAAATCGATCAAGCCAATATTGTGATGCTCTTCTTGCTCAGTACTTTTTTAATCGCACTCGTCAACGGCAG
>CAIKYO010000250.1 GCA_903831655.1 uncultured Burkholderiales bacterium | reverse complement strand
TTGTTCCTTACAGCTCTCAATTTTCGACAATCCCAGTTATTGGTTACACATTACATGAAGCTTCTGCAAACGTCAAAAGCATCCCCTAACTTCCTTCAAAAACGCTGCAGGTTCATCCAAACCCAGGACACAGGATACACTGAATCCAGATTTGCTGAAATTTCTGCCCGGTGAGGCTGGGCCCAGGCAACACCTACGACTTACCCAACGTCAGCTCGGCATATTGCAGCCCCCTGGCCAGCTGCTGTTTCGTATAGATGCGTTTCGTGTTCTTCGGTGCAGATTTCATCTCTATCGCTCCAAGAAAGAGGACGCCAAATGGCGAATGTTCAAGCCGCGAGTTGTTTTGACCGATACTAAGCCCACTTCGGAAACATGTGAGTAAGAAATCAAGGTCGTTAGACCCGAATTGAGCGCATTTTACTCCTTACAGAGACCAATGAGAACAACGACGAAACTGTGCAAATGATCAAAGAACTACTGGACAAACTTATCCGACCAACCGTGCAAGAGGTCAATGCGGTCATCTTTATGGTTTACGGCGACGGAGTTGTCAAGTTGAAGATGCAGGGCTCATGTTCCTCCTGCCCTAGCTCGATTGTGCGACGCTGAAAAACGGCGTGAAGAACATGTTGCAGTTCTACATATTCGGAAGTCGTGTCTGTGGAGCAGATGACCGAGCATAGTGACGATTTGGCCGTAAAGGAGTTCGAGAAATTGGAGAGCAAAGTCAAAGATTAAGAGTAAAAAATTGCGTCTAGTTTATTTGTAAATTATTGTTTGATTAGAATGTAATTAGTAAACACAGATGCCAAGATGCGTCGCTTCCGATTCAGCAGGGCCATCACAAAGTCCTCGTTATTGGCCAGGTCGATAGTGCATACAATAGCCAACGGCTGGACGTTGGAAAACCTGAACCCATCAGCGTTGTACGAGCTGAATGGACAAAGGCCAAGCTTCTGTACGGCTTCCTCGCTATAATCTCTCATGATTTCGTGTGGAGCGCTTTCATTTCCTCGGCTCTCTCCGGACTTACGACATTCAGGTACACGTTCTTCGCTTTGAGGAACAGCAGCAGGTCTCTAATCTCAGAGAAGCTAGCATGATTCGAATGGCAAACCTCGAAAATGGTCGCGCTTATGTGAATAATTCTGCGGCAAAGTATCAGATGAATCCTGCGGAATAGCAGCTCCGATCCAAAGGTGGCGGGTGCCTTTCCACTCAAGACCGGCTCGAACAACACTGATTACATGGATTCATTGCAGTTTAGGATTGTTTTATTGATGAAAAGAGTTTCAAATTACTCGCATAATTTTTCGAATTTCACAAGTTGCAATCAGCTGTTTTCCAGTGATCGGTGCCATACTCGAAGAAGAAAAAGAATTAATGTTGCCAGTTTCTATGTAGTGGCAACACCTTTCTCTTCTATCACGCTTGGGTGATTACCGATTTCCTTTAAAACGTAAAACGTTAAATTTTCTTCACAAAATTATGATAGAAAATGAAATTTTAAAAATTTAACAATTTAAGCGTTCCGATTCGCCAGTCAAAATTTAATTTGGTTTGCTGGGATTTTCGCTGGGAATTTCCCAACTGGTAAATTTGAACTGTCAAACAAAATAAACAGGAAAGTCCGTACTTCGCACGGACATA
>CAIKYO010000249.1 GCA_903831655.1 uncultured Burkholderiales bacterium | reverse complement strand
TTCATTACAAATTCTATTCAATCATTTCATGGACACAAATACTTGAATCAGACGCCTCAAACAATTAAAATCTTGCAACCCTCCCTTTGTAAGCAACGCAAGTTAAATTATAGGGTGTACACCAGGAAAAGGTGAAAACAATTGTTTTTCAAAAGTTTGCCTATTTAGTCGTTTTTATCAATGGCTTGCCTTTTGAGACCCTATCCCTTTTGAAAAACATTATAGTTTACAAAATGTCATGTGTAATGACTACAACGCCTACAATCAAGATTCTGAGGAAAGTCGAAAACTGTTCGTACGAAATTCACTTTCACTTCATGGCAAAAATCATAATTGTCGCAGACGGGAATCCTGAGTTAAAATCTAGTCTTTTTTATTCAAATTTTTACTCCTCCAGTAGCGGCGATATGGTTCAAATGGTTGGGGTTAAGAAGCTGCCAGCCATTTATCCAAGAGCGAGCGCGAATGTTTACTTCCGAAGGACTGGAATGAAATTTGCCGAATTTCAGGAAATCTGAGCTGCTTTGATATTCCCAGAATAACAAAAATTCAAGTCAAGTCCTTCGCTTCTCACAGGTTCATAGATTTCTACACCAATGAAAATTCCATGATCTTGATCTCGAATGTCCTACGGCTGTCATGAGTGCCAAAGAAAAATCTAGCAAATGAGGATTTTCAAACTACCCTGGAAAGGATTAATTCCTCTCAAGATGAATCGGACCTTTATGCCGAATATGTCAACAGTGAAGCAGTCTACGAAGAAACGATAATTGGCGACTACGTTGATCTTGAATTTGTTCCAATTGATGACGGTATTACGTTCAAGCCATTGTTGCTACAAGAGCAAATCGAAGGCCATTGGCAAATTCATGTTGTTATCGACATGCAACGATGCAATCAAATCCTACTAGATCTTGCAACCAATAGTATCTTATGACATTCAATGTGTGAAGACCTTGCCAGCAAGCCTTGAAGAAAACCAAAAAGCATATATCTGGAACACAGGACGAGGGGATGGGGCCACTGACGCCCATCTGAGTATTCTCTGATGGATACCAGGGACAGTACATCAAGCATTCTCTGATGGACCCCTCAGAGGGAAGGAGGAGCACAAAATGCACAACTGTATGTGCGAAGAGGAAACTAACATGCTTGCTTTGCTCGCGTGATGGAGATGGCCAGTCAGATTATCGTAGGAGTACTGTAACAAAAACCAATTTCAGCTTCAACCAACATAGCAAGGGACATCAAGCAAGACTTGAACCCATGCAAAAGTGTGTAGTGATGCATCTGGTCATGCTCTGGCTGGCCTAAAATCTGTGTGAGGTATGCCAAAGAAGCGTTTTGCTGTAACTGCGAAGACAGAGGCTGATGGGGTTCTGCGTTGATGGTTTTTGCTGTCTTGATAATGGACTCGATTGCCTCTTCTTTCTCCTGGTTGGTTAGTAGCATTTTATTGGCTAGGAATGTGTTTTGCACTGATAGGGTTGGGTCCAGGTTAGACACTAGCACTGGGTTCAAATGGATGTTTTTGGAGATGAACCTATCGGCCGCGTTTATATTGACACGCTGTCGAGTGTAAGCTGTTCATTTTGGTCATCTGACATCGACGCCCAGCCCCTTGCTGCCCTGTGGTCGGGCAAACGAGGAGGGGTCGAACGCCTCCG
>CAIKYO010000248.1 GCA_903831655.1 uncultured Burkholderiales bacterium | reverse complement strand
ATGCGCTCAATCAGTGGATCATAGCGACCACCGCCTGCAATCGTGCCTTGTGCACCGAGCTCATCCGTCACCCACTCAAATACAGTGAGGTTGTAATAATCGAGTCCACGAACTAAGCGTGGATTGATCTTGCAGGGAATGTTGTTTGCTTTGAGTAATGCTTGCACCGCATCGAAATGTTTGAGTGATGCTTCACCCAAGAAATCTAATAACTTGGGCGCGCCTTCGATCAATGCTTGCATCTCTGGATTTTTAGAATCCAAAATCCGCAAAGGATTGGTCAATAGACGACGTTGTGAATCTTCATCGAGTTGCGCGGCATTCTTCTCAAAATACGTTACCAAGGCAGCGCGGTGCACAGCACGTTCATCAGCTTGACCTAGTGAATTAATCTCTAAGCGCACACCCTTTAAGCCCAACTCATCCCAGAGGCGTTGACCCATCAGAATAATTTCAGCATCGATATCTGGGCCGGCAAAGCCTAAGGCCTCAATCCCGAACTGGTGGAACTGGCGATAGCGACCACGTTGTGGGCGCTCATGACGAAACATCGGGCCGGTATACCAAAGACGCTTAGGCCCTTCGTATATCAAATTATTTTCAATTACAGAGCGGACGATGGCAGCGGTACCTTCTGGGCGTAAAGTCAGTTGCTCACCATTAAGGCGATCCTCAAAGGAATACATTTCTTTTTCAACAATATCGGTTACTTCACCAATACCACGTTGAAATACAGCGGTAGCCTCAACAATCGGGGTGCGTAAAAACTCATAGCCGTAAGCACGGGTTAAGTCACGCAAGACATGTTCAAGATGAGCCCACTGTGCAGCGTCTGCCGGCAGTAAATCATTCATGCCGCGAACGCCATTAATCTTGAGCGTTTTTTCGGTCTTCTTGTTTTTATCTTCGGTCATTTTTATGAGTAATTTTTTTCGACGTATTCATCAACAATGATTTGAAACTCTTCTGCAATCTTATCGCCCCGCAAGGTCTTTACCTTCACGCCGTCTACAAAGACAGGTGCCGCTGGAGTCTCGCCAGTACCGGGTAATGAAATACCAATATTGGCATGTTTACTTTCGCCAGGTCCATTCACAATACAGCCCATCACGGCAACGTTCATATTTTCAACGCCTGGATGGGTTTTTTTCCAAATGGGCATTTGTTGGCGCAAGTAGGACTGAATATTGGCGGCCAATTCTTGGAAGGTAGTGCTGGTCGTTCTACCGCAACCAGGACATGCAATCACCATTGGTGTGAAATTACGCAAGCCCATGGTTTGCAATATTTCCTGGGCAACGATGACTTCATTTTCACGAGGAGCGCCTGGATCAGGCGTCAATGAAACGCGAATGGTATCGCCAATACCTTCTTGCAACAAAATACCCATTGCTGCAGTAGAGGAAACAATGCCTTTGCTACCCATGCCTGCTTCAGTTAGACCTAAGTGCAGCGGATAGTCGGAGCGACGTGACAGATCACGATACACAGCAACTAAATCTTGAACATTACTGACTTTGCAAGAAAGCAAAATTTGATCGGGATCCATGCCAAACTCAACCGCTTTTTCTGCTGACTGCAAAGCCGACTGAATCAAAGCCTCAATCATCACTTCTTGCGCAGTCTTTGGATTTGCCAGAGCTGCATTGCTATCCATAATCGAAGCTAGTAGCTCTTGATCCAAGCTACCCCAATTCACACCAATTCGAATAGGCTTGTTGTATTTGCAAGCGGCTTCAATCATTTGTGCAAATTGTGGATCGCGCTTAGCGCCCTTACCCACATTGCCTGGGTTTATGCGGTACTTCGAGAGCGCTTTAGCGCACTCCGGAAAATCGTTTAATAAAGTATGGCCGTTGTAATGGAAGTCGCCAATCAATGGCACCAAAACATCCATCTTGTCTAACT
>CAIKYO010000247.1 GCA_903831655.1 uncultured Burkholderiales bacterium | reverse complement strand
GGAATGTGTTAAAAAAAACATTGATACAACATCATACTTTCGTTGATTTCGCAAAAATACACACTGAAGTAATGAGAAATATCAATTCAATACAAATAAAAAAAATGAAAATTGAGAGCGCTGAAATCAAATCGAGAGCAATCTCAATGAACCCGATTCAGCGATCGATAAAAACCAAGGAGTAATATGCAAAACCCCACTCAAGCATCCTACTTAGGAAAGAAGACTTCCATACAGGAAAAGTTTGAAAGCATCAGCTTTTGCCTTTTAAAAGCATATTCCCACAATAAAGAAGCAAAAAACTTGTATGAAAGCGGGAACTTGGAAGCTTCCCATTACCATTCACAAATGGTGGAAATCTTCACCTCAAATATTTCAGTCAATCTTACAAACTTCGTGAACAATGATCCAGCTCAAAAAGGTGAATCAAAAACTGCGCTTTTTTAATCAACTGACTAAGCACTGAAGCGTTGTTCTTTTGATACAAAAATAGCTTACGGAAAAAATAAATAATAAATGTACACAAGCGAACACATCAAACATGGACTCAAGCCTGACAAGAAGAAAATAAAACAAAGACAAGTGCGTCAACTTTGTTCGCCAAAGAACACATGCACAAAAAATTGTGACTTCAATACCGTACATGAAACCAACCGATGTCCTATACTTTTAAAAAGATACCTGCAGTACATTCTATTTAAGGCTCCTGGTGCACACCTCCCGCAATGGATTAATCGATGAGCTTTCAAAATCAGAGCAATCTTATATTTTCAAAAACGCTCGATCGATTTAGCTGAGATCAGAGGACGCTCTTCCGCTAGAAATATTTGGTGAGTTCGTGGTTTACTTCATAACCAGCGGCTCAATTGCTCTCTTCGTTCCCAACGCAAAAAACGATACAACGGAAGGCCTAGCGGTTGGGCTAATTGGACATGAAGGAGCGATTGGATTGCAATTTGCTCTCGGCCTTGGATCGGGAAATATGCAATACGTCGTTCAATCTGCAGGCTTTGCATATGCCATCGGGGCATTGAAATTTCAAACCTTGATCAAACGAAATCCTCAAATGTTACTGACGATATCTCGCCACTTGTGGACCATGTATCAAGATGTCTCAAAATTCGCATCGATTTCACTAACTCAAGATATCAAGTCGCGTTTGATTTATTGGCT
The DNA here is from genome assembly GCA_903831655.1 of uncultured Burkholderiales bacterium. Lineage (GTDB taxonomy): Bacteria > Pseudomonadota > Gammaproteobacteria > Burkholderiales > Burkholderiaceae_C > Limnohabitans. Next base: position 2,070 of record CAIKYO010000247.1, on the reverse strand, counting down.
GCAATTGAGCAATCTACGCTGCCATCCCAATGAACTCTACATGACTCACACATTTTTATCAAAGATGTTGGGAGTCAGACGTGCAAGTATCACCATAGCTGCACGAGAACTCAAACTTGAAGGTTTGATTGACTACATACGAGGTCACATCAGAATTTTAGATAGCAAAGCATTGGATCAAATTTTAGAATTTAAGGTGGGATCGATCCCATGAATACTTGATTTGGATCAAGGAAAAGCGATTGATTTGGTTCTTGTTAACATTGAATTTGTCAGTTACTTTTTAATATATGTTCGGTAACAAGCAGAAACTCTTTGAGTTTCAAGTTAAATTAAGTGTGTGAAATAAATTAAGTCTCAATTCCGATGATTAACATCAAAACCTTTATTTCTATTTAATTTATTTTCACATAGAGTATTTTTTCATCACTTGTTTGGAACCCACTCATGGATATGAAAATCAAAGACGAACTGTCTTCGCGCATGAAATGCACACAATGCAGCTTGTTCACTAAGTGCATGCCACAAGGTCTTAATGTGAATGAAATGACTGACATTGATGCTTTGGTCACACAACGTGTCAAAGTCAAGAGGGGCATGTCTCTATTTCGACAAAGCTCTCAATTCAACTCCATGTATGTAGTTCGAACTGGTTATTTCAAGACGGTCATATCCAATGAAAACGGTTCAGATCAAGTTCTTGGTTTTTACACTCGGTCAGACTACTTGGGATTTGGGAGCGTTCTCAATGAGGGCCACAACTGCAGCGCCTATGCTCTCGAAGATTCGGAGGTTTGCATCATTCCATATTTAAAAGTTGATGAAATTGCAAAAACCATTAAAAACTTGCAAGCTCACATCAGAAAGCTATTAAGCAAAGAAATTGCTCGTGAAAACTTTGAAATGCTCTCACTTGGAAGCGTCAAAGCCGAGGGAAGAATTGCCATTTTCTTGCTAAATTTAAGCGCTCGGCATTACGAGCGTGGTTATTCTCGCACAGATTTAAATCTAAGCATGTCAAGACAAGATATTGCTAGTTTTTTAGGACTGACGCACGAGACGGTCACCCGCGGCTTGTCAAAGTTCATCAAAGATGGCATTATCTTGGTCGACAACCGCAGGATCGTCATCGTAGATCATGACATGCTTGACTTAGTCATCAACCGAGAAAATTCATAATAGAGACTTCTTTTAATATTTCTTCCCTAAGCACGATTAAAATAAAGCATTGCTTTTTCTCATGTGGTAACCACATTAGGTAGCAAACGGTCATATTCTTTTTTTACCACAGCGTAACATTCACAAGTTCTTTTCTCTAACCCCAAGCGATCGATCACCTTGATGCGCCCTCTTGTATAGCTGATGAGATTGGCACGTTGAAGTTCTCCCGCAGCTTCTGTCACCCCCTCTCTTCTAACTCCTAGCATGTTGGCGATCAACTCCTGGGTCATCACCAAATCTGGTACCGACAAACGATCTAGGCTCAATAACAACCAACGACACAATTGCTGATCCAATGTGTGATGTCGGTTGCAAACTGCAGTTTGCGTCATCTGGGTGATCAATGCTTGCGTGTATCTCAGCAAGAGATGGATGATGGGAAAAGATTTCTCAAATTCATCCTTTAAAAAGATCGAGCTCAAACGATAAGCTTTTCCCGCACTTTGAACTACCGCTCGACTGGGCGTGGTCTCACCCCCCATGAACAATGAAATTCCAACCATTCCCTCAAAACCCACCACAGCAATTTCTGCCGAGGATCCGTTTTCAAGGACAAACAAGAGTGAAACGATACAGTCCTCAGGAAAGTAAACATAACTCATGTTTCTTCCCGATTCGTAGAGAACGGTCCCGAGTGGTAGATCTACCAATTCGAGCTTTGAATGCCAGCGTTTTTTTACATCCTCTGGCAATACAGACAACAACTGATTGTTGAATTTGCTTGAAATATTAGTCATTGTATTGACCCATTAACCATGTTTTAATGTAATGAGTATTGGTGATTTATTATGTTCGATACCTAACATAGGGTTGCTAACATTTGACACATAAATTCAAGTTAATGTCTTT
>CAIKYO010000246.1 GCA_903831655.1 uncultured Burkholderiales bacterium | reverse complement strand
CGATCTGGTTGAACCGCTTGTTTCCAAGCGCTCAACTGTTCAGGTGTCAATTTATAAACCTCATGGTTGGCATCAGCGCTTAACTTGACGCGTCCAGAAGCTTCAAAATCAGCCCAAGATGAGCTCACTTTTTCAGCCCACTCGCTGGTGCAATGGGCATCGACCACTTTCTTTTGAGCGGACGACATGGACTCATACTTGTCTTTGTTCATCACCCAAACAAAAGGCGTCACATACAAGGGAACGTCCATGTGGTATTTGACAACCTTATCAATGCCAAAAAGAATAACGGAACCCCAAGGGAACAAAATTCCTTCAGCCACACCTCTCTCAAGCATGTCTCTAGACTCAGGCGCAGAAGCTTGAACATTGGTTCCACCTAAGAGCGTCACCATTTGTCCCATGGTGGAGGTAGCTGGACGAATTTTCATGCCTTTCAAATCAGTTGGCCAAGTGATTTTTTTGCGTGAATGAAAGGTACCTGGGTCATGAACAAAAGCTAAGCAAAAATGGACATCCTTCATTTCTTTTGCAGCATATTGACGGTACCAAGCATCAACTGCTTGAGATCCGCCTTTGGCGTTAGCTACCATGAATGGTAAGGATGCTGCGGAAAAAATTGGAAAACGACCAGGCTGGTAACCAGGATTGACGTAAGAAAAGTCCGCAATTCCATCGCGAGCCATGTCATAGTGGTCAAATGCTTTGCCAAGCTGTTCAGAAGGGAAAAGAGTGAAATTCAAAGTTCCAGCAGATTCCTTTTTGATGCTTTCCCCCCAGGCCTGCAAGGCTGGGTTCAATGGGTGCTGCGCAGGAACCCATGATGACATTTTCAAATTCATGGTTTTTTCCTGGGCCAAAGCGACGCTGTTTAGCGACAGGAGTGCAGCCGCACCCATTAAAAATTCGAATGCAGCCAAAGAGGCCTTGCGTTTAAGAAAATTTTTCATCTCTGTTAAATCCTCATCCGGTTAAAAAGAAAATTGTAATGATGGGTTTATAGCTTAAAAAGGGCGTCCGCACATCAAGGTTTCCCCCCTAATTGAACTGAATTTAAACGACGCTTGGCCATTTCACTCTTAGACATCCAACGAATGGGTTGGTACCTCGGGGGACGTTGGGGTAAGCCCATTCCCAACATGGTTTGATCAAATCCCTTTCCTCCCTCGTCTTTCATGGCTGCATTTCGTGCAAGTGAAATCGCATTTGCGCAAGCCTGGGCATCTTCAAATTGAAGACTGTTGACCATGTGATCCAAAATGTGACTGAAATTCTCTCTACTGCGCGCGTGGGTTGAGCCGTAACCTTTGATCAAACTAGCACATTTGGCAATTTCCAGCCCCAAGTTCACACTTCGCTTGGCTCCCTCTTCGACCTGATTCACCCATTTATCAATCAAAACTTGCTCATCTTGGTAACGAGAACTCATGGGTCTTAGAAATTTACACGCCGCTAAGAGTTTAAGCGTTAAGAGGCCATGGATGGTATGCGAACCTAGTTTGAGTGGAAGTGATAAGGCACTAAGACCTTTTGATTGGCGTCTTGCACTCCATGAAAGCAAACTTTTTGCAATATCAACGGGAAGCATTGCCGCCAACTCTTCAACGCCGGGCTTGAAATGATCGTAAATTTTCAACAGATCGTTCTCACCTACCCTAGCCTCCTTAGAGACACGCTCAAATCGGGAGTCACTCATCTTCAAACGAGCCACATGAACCAAGTCATCAAAACACATCAAAACGGCCAAACGTTTCAAACTCTCCAAAGTGACGACGTGACTTCCAGATTGATGTTTTTGTTCAGCATCACAGATGCGGTCCAATCTAGACAAAAACAATTCAGCGTAGGCTTGATTTTGATAACTCTTCACCCGTTGAAATGCAAGGTCAAGAAAATCATGAACAGCTTTTGGATATCGCTCTTTTCTCTCATTTGGCAAAGTTGATGTGCCAGATGAAGAGATCTGGTTCTTGTTGAGGTAAGAGTCAGTGGGATTTAAAACTGAATCTAAATAGGCCAACTGTTGTTTTTGATTTTCAATGGATTGAAGTCCCAAATTAAAACCTTTGAGACTGGCTTTTTGAGCTTGAGTGCTCTCACCAATGACCTTTTTGTAGGCTTCGATACCCATGGGTAGTAAACCACTGGAGGCCATGCAACCCAACATCACAGAGCTAATTACAGTGCTTGCTTGGTGAGTCATGCTGACCATATCCACAAAGTAATTGCTGTGGCTGAATTGCTCTATTAGTGAAATCAATTGCTTTGAATCAACCCTACCATCTCCCAAATGCATTTTCTCGGCTGTGGTCAACACTCTCCCAGTGGAGCTAATGACCATGGTTTTCTCGCTAGAGCTCATCCCATTTGAGACCTGCCGTGCAGCTTCAAGTAATTCAGATGAAATCAAAAGATCAAGTTGACCCGGCAAGGGATTGAGTCCAAAAACGATCTCTTGATGGCCCAAATCTTTAACTAAATCTGGATAAATTTCAATGTAATAAGTTGTCGCTCCGGTTCGCTGAGCCACACCAGGTATTGAGGTGGCTTGAACTGGAAATCCACTCAGACGAGCTGCATCCACGACCCATTGAGTCAGCACGCCTCCGCCCTCCCCTCCAAGTGCACAAATTAATATAGAAATGGGTTTCTTGTTTTTCATTTAAGCAGCTTGCAAAGATTGACGAACGATCACTTGGGCTTTGTGTAAAAGTTTTTCCCAAAGTGTAGGATTTTGAATCACCTCCGCCCTATAAAAAGAGGGGCAAAGGGTTGCTGCGTGAGCATTTTCTCCACAAAGACCGCATCCCACACACCCATCTGTAACGGTTGCAACAGGATCGTCTTTGAAAGGATCGGGATTGTCTTTGAGTGTGAGCGTAGGACAACCCGACAACCGAATACAAGCATGGTCACCCGTGCACACATCTTCGTCAACGCCGTACTTAACCCTGGTAACACGCTTGCCACCTTTGAGTAAATTTTGCAGCCATGGTTTGATGCGTCTTTGTCGCTCGAGTTGGCACTCACCCTCAGCAATGATGACTTTAAGACCTGAAAAATCGGTCGTAAAAGCTTCAATCAGCGTCTCCTTGACCTTTTGTACCTCATAAGTATGGACCGTTTTGAGCCACTTCACGCCAAGTCCCTGAAGAGTTCTCTCTATGGTTTGGTTGGTGTGCGCCAGGCTCAAAAGTTTATCGTGCGCCAATATCTTGGATTCATCATCTGGAGTTGAAATGATGTCTTGGGTTCCAGTTGCTGAGGTGTAGCCATTTTTAAAAATCAAAAGTACAGCGTCATCACCATTGAACAATGCACTTTGTACCCCCGTCAGCAACCCGTTGTGCCAAAAACCTCCATCGCCCATGATGGAGAGAACCCGTTGTTGCATAGAGGGCGAAACACCAGCTCGACTAGCCAAGCTCATGCCATACCCCAAAATGGTGTGTCCGCTGAAAAACGGCTCAAAGGTACCTAACGCGTGACACCCAATGTCTGCAGCAATGTGAACCGAACCCATGGTTTGTTGAGCAAGTTTCAAGGCAGAAAAGACTGGGCGCTCTGGGCAACCGATACAAAAAGCTGGCGGCCGATTGGGCAAAGCCTCCATGATTGGCTTGATCAGGGCTTGCGCCATTTGACGTTGACTTTGTGTTTGCTCCAACCCCAAGCTCACTGCGTTTATTTGATGCAGGTCAGGTAGATACGATTTACACAGTGAGAGCAAAGCTCTCGTCATCGCCTCAGCGTTGTACTCACCCCCCATAGGAAGCCAATCCTTGCCGTGCAAGTTCACATTTACAGAGTGCTTTCTAAGCAGACTCGAGACCTCTTGCTCAAGGTAATCGGGCTGTCCCTCCTCCAGCAAAAGCACGCCTTCCTTATTTTTGCAAAAATCAATAATTTGATCCGGCACCAACGGACAAGTGACATTGAGCACCAAAATTGAAATTTCACTATTGCCAAAAACGTCTGCCAATCCAAATTGTTGGAGTGCTCTGATCAAGGTGTTGTACAAACCACCCTGAACAATGAGCCCCAAATGTGGGTGTTGCCCCTCGAACAATTCGTTCAATTCATGATCGGTGATGTACTTTCTAGCAGCAGGGATTCTCTTTTCGTATTTGAGCTTCTCCTGAGGAAAGGTAACCGGTGGATGAGCCAATTTGGTGTAGTTAAAAGGGGCAGGCTCTTTTTGGAGATGAAGGCTCGAGATATCGGGCGCCACGTTGTTTTTGCACTTAAAGGTACCCTTCACGTGACATGCTCTGATTCTCAACTCCATCATGACGGGCATGTTCGATTGTTCTGAGAGCTTAAAGCCGTGCTCCACCATGTCAACCATCTTGGTCAAATTGGGGCGAGGGTCTAATAAGACCATGCCTGACTTTAGAGCATAAGCGTGTGATCTCTCTTGAATCACAGATGCGCCTTCCCCATAATCTTCCCCAACCACGATCAACACTCCACCGGTGACTCCAGGAGAGGATAAATTACTCAAAGCATCTGCAGCGACATTGGTACCTACGATAGATTTCCAAGTCACAGCACCTCGAATGGGGTAATGAATTGAGGCTCCTAACATCGCTGCAGCGGAGGCCTCATTGGCACAAGCCTCCACCCTGACGCCCAACTCCTTCATGTAATCCTTGGCTTGCACCATGACATCTAACAAATGAGAAACTGGCGCACCCTGATAGCCACCGATGTAGGAAACACCTGATTGAAGCAATGCCTTGGTGATGGCGAGGATTCCCTCTCCATGAAACTCCTCCCCGTCTCCTAGGCGAAGTTGTTCAATTTCAGACAAAAATGAAACTTCCACGTGGATTTCCTTTTAAAGGTTGGATGAAATTCATTGGCCATGCAGAGGCCATTCCAAGTCATTCTATCGAGTATTGTGAACAACAATGACAGTGAAAATGCTGAGAAAAAACAGCATTTTTTTGAACTGACTCAAGCAAATTTCCTCTACACTCAATCAAGATGACTTATCAAAGATGGGTCGCCTTTACTTAAGATTATTCGCCTGCTTCACATGAACCCATTGAACGATTACTCGCACTTCCTAGTCCCCCCCCAACTGGAGCCTATCTGTGACTTACACGTTTTAATTGGCTCGCCCATTGAGCTAGGGCAAACCAGCAGTGGCATCAGACGGATCATCCCGATTATTGGAGGTACGGTTCAAGGGGTCATCAATGGAACAATCTTGTCAGTCGGAAACGACACGCAACTGCTCTTGGATCATGGGCAACAGGGGCACTTGGATGCAAAGTATGTGATATTGACAGACCAAGGTGAGAGTATTTTTGTTCAAAACAAAGCGCTGAGAGTAATGTCGAGCGAGAATTCATTAAAAATGATGCGTGGAGAGCGCGTTGACCCCAATGAAATTTACTTTCGCAGCCAACCTCAATTCGATACCAGCTCACAACGACTCAAGTGGCTTGTTGAACACCAATTCATTGGCTGCGGGGTGCGACTACCTGATGCAGTGCTTTTGAGATTTTTCAAAGTTATTTGATGTTTAACCACAACGATTTTCACGTGAACTCAGGCACCCACCAACCTCCTATCAGCTCGGAATTTGTAGCTCATGCAAATCCCCTTGCAAAATCTTTGATCGATGAATTGAGCAAGGAGTTTGGGCCTCGCTTTTCAACCTCCATGGCCGTTAGAGAGCAACACGGGCAAGATGAGTCTGCGTTCACCTCAACACCGCCTCAAGCAGTTGTATTTGCACTCACAACCCAAGAGGTATCAAGGGTGATCGAATTGGCCTCTTTGCATCAAACTCCCATCATTCCTTATGGTGCAGGCTCGTCTTTGCAGGGACATTTGCTCGCAATTCGAGGTGGATTAAGCCTTGACGTGTCTGGAATGAAAGAAGTCATCTCCATCAACACAGAGGATCTCACCGTCACTGTTCAGCCAGGCATTGGCCGAAAAGCACTCAATGAGGCCTTGAAACACACGGGTTTTTTCTTTCCCATTGATCCAGGTGCGGACGCTTCAATTGGTGGCATGACAGCGACCAGGGCAAGTGGCACGAATGCCGTTCGATACGGGACCATGCGAGAAAATGTTTTGGCCCTTGAAGTCGTGACTGCACAGGGCAAAATCATCCGAACCGGAACAAGAGCCAAAAAATCCAGTGCGGGTTACGACTTGACACGTCTCTTTGTAGGATCTGAGGGAACTCTGGGTGTGATCACTGAGATCACGCTCAGAATCCACCCGCAGCCTGAGGCAATCATGGCCGCAATTTGCTCTTTCCCAAGCATTGAAAAAGCTGTGCTCAGTACCATTGAAATCATTCAAATGGGGATTCAAATTGCAAGAGTGGAGCTCCTAGATGCAAACAGCGTTCGAATGGTCAATCAATACTCCAAGTTGGAGCTCAAAGAGTCTCCCATGCTTCTCATGGAGTTTCATGGCACGAACCAAACTGTTCAAGAACAAATCGATATGGTCAAGTCAATCACCAAGGACCACAATGCCCAAGACTTTGAATGGGCTAAGACCCCCGAGGATCGAAACAAACTATGGACAGCAAGGCACAATGCGTACTTTGCTGCTTTGAGTGCACATCCAGGAACCCGTGCCATCAGCACTGACACATGCGTGCCCATTAGCAGATTGGCCGATTGTTTACTCGAATCCGTTGATCAAGCGGACGCCAGCGGATTGCCCTATTTTTTGGTCGGTCACGTAGGAGATGGAAATTTCCATTTTGGCTACCTCATTGATCCTTTGAGCAACGAGCAAAGAGAAAAAGCCGAGCGGCTAAACCATGATTTGGTCATGCGAGCCATTTCGATGAATGGTACGTGTAGTGGCGAGCACGGAATTGGCCTGCACAAAATGGAATTTTTACGCACCGAGATTGGAGAAGAGAGTATCTCCATGATGAGGAACATCAAGTTGGCACTTGATCCTCAAAACATCATGAATCCGGGCAAAATATTTGCCAACTGAAGTCAATAGATTCAGTCTG
>CAIKYO010000245.1 GCA_903831655.1 uncultured Burkholderiales bacterium | reverse complement strand
TTCACACATGGATTGCGATCCAAGGAATACATTGTTAGGGCAAAAGAAGCACGTGAAAAACTGCGAGAGTTGCTCTATTTAGGTCGAATATTAGGGATGTTTGTTGAATAGGTGGAATACATCCTGACCGCTCAAGTGATTGAATCTAGAATAAATGTTACGCTACCCTAAAGAGATTTCAGGCGTTGGGGTGTATGAGTTTATCGAGACATTGTTTTTGAATATTGATTTCATGTGTCTAGTAATATTTTATTCATGGGCATAAGCCAACTCACTAGATTAGCAAAATTAGCGTGATTAGCATTAGCAATGAAGATAGCCATAAAATTTTCTAGGGTATCCCCAGCTCATTCAAATGACCGTTGCTAATGCTAAAGCCGCTAATAATGCTAATTGATTAAATATCTTCAGCTGTATATTTAGAGGGACTCTGATGTAGAAGGAGTGAGTTTATGTACACCCACTGACTTTTTCCTTCAACCACTAATTCAGCCCTAAGTTTCGAATGTAGTATTGCTAAAGTCTTTTCCAGAACAACTTTATTGCGGAGGGCCATGGGCCCGCTTCGAAGAAGATCGCTTTTAGAAACTCTCTCGGTCTTATGTTGCTGACAGTACTTAATTAGAAATTTATCTAACTGCATTGCTCTAGCTGTCTCAGGCGATAAAGCTAGCTCACCAAAAAATCGCCTAGACTCGTTTAGATGCCATTCAGCTATCTCACAGGCTCTTTTAAGGTTATCTGCATTAATTTCAAGACTATCAGGCTCACAAAACATCTGAAAATGTAGTGCAATGCGCACCGCATTATCTGCAATCTTGCTAGCAACATCACGAACATCACTTAATTCGCCTCCGACTTTAAGCATTTCCTCAATGCGATCATGAAACTGCACCCATTTAGACTTTGCCTCAACAGACAAATGTATTAACTCTGGATCCAAAGTTCCATCTTCTGTTAGTACTACGTCCTTATTTAGTAGTGCTGTGAGTCGTTGATGAAATTGGGAGATGAATGGCCATTCCTTCGGAGCCTCGCTGAATGGTCTACTGCCTTGAGTGGAGGCTGGCCACGCCAATAAGAACCTAGCCAGAAAGCCTGTTCCGCGTGCAAGATTACCTGATGCGTCAAAAAATGATCGTAACGTTGGTTCTTGCACTTGTAATGACATGGATAGTCTCGCTCCTTTGACCCTGAATGATTCGCTTGTTCTTCTTTCTATCTGAAGTTCACCGCCATCCCATAGGGTATTTAGCATTCCAAGGTTTTTCATAACCGATTCAGACCGCATCCCATGAGATCCGAATACAAGACCTGCTTCTGAAGAGGCTATTGATCCTGCTGGCCAATTTTTATGAAGACTGTATGCCAGTGCCTCTGGGGTGGCATCCGAATAGATAAGGCGCGGTACTTTAGGCGGCTGAGGCTCATTGAGCATTAGGTTTTCAAGGGCATTTTTGTGGTAGCCCATGTTTGCTTTAGAAGCATTCTCGGGGCCTTTTGCAAGGCTTTTAATCTTATCTTTTGTTACAGAGACCTCAACTTCCCATGCCATATGCTTAGCTGTATGTATTTGAATGGTAGCTTTTGCCATATCAGCTTGCTCAGCTTCATAAATCTGAATCGGTTTTGAGAAGATGCCATCGCAAGTAGACTTACGTTCACCACTCTCGGCAATTGTTAGTGTGAATAAGCTGGATGGCCCATTTAGTTTATCGCCTCTAGTAACGTCATAGTGAGCCTGTAGGACGGTGCTAATAGCCCCCAAGGACGCGGTGGCGAGCATTGGGTAGGGTGCTTTAATGAAGTTATAAGCCTCATCTACGGCATTTCTTATTAGCGGTGGCAGAGCGTCCTTTGGATAGGATCTTTCCTCTAGGTTGACAGTTAATGAAAATGGTTGTTGAAAATCTAATGGATTGGTAGAATGATTTAGCATTGAATGA
>CAIKYO010000244.1 GCA_903831655.1 uncultured Burkholderiales bacterium | reverse complement strand
TATTTTTTGAGAATGGATAATCCACGCTAGCCGAACACATATCTCGTCAATAGTGTGCCCATATTGATTTATAACAAAATAAACTTATAGCTTTACTATGGATGTATTTAATTAATGTACTGATGCATATTTACCATTCCGCTTTTATTTTGAGTGACGGTAAAATTGAAGTAGTGGATAAAAATAAAATAGATACAGAAAAATTAGTAGGACGAATATGCAAGGCTTCTGACGCTTTAGAGCACTTCATAGCCATTCAAGAAAGCTACGCCGAAATAGATAGATTCATACCCTGGGTTCATGAAATGAACACTTGGTCGCTGCAAGAACACGCAGACTATCTTCGATTTATGTCATACAGTTCAAGCACGATAAAGAATTTTCTCTTCTTCTATGAAGACAAATTAGTAGGTGCCGGACATCTTCATCCGTCTTCATGGCTGAATACAGCCGAAATTAGTTACTGGGTGCGAACAGGTTATCAGGGGCATGGCATAGGTGAGGCAATTGCAACAAAGATGGCAAATCACGCCTACGGAAATCTTGGATTCAGGCACTCACTATTTCTCATTGATCGCAATAACGTTGGAAGTAAAAAGATAGTTGAGAATCTAGGTGCAACGTTGCAATTAATTTACGGATACATAACGCATCATGGTGAACATAGCAATATGGTTGTTTACACACTCACTTCCCCATTGGCTCAGCTTGCTGCCAGGTATGACGATAATTATATTTTTGACCCTCTTTCATGCATGTTCACAGGATTATATTTTCAGGCTGAATGGGACACTATTCAGAGATTATCAAAGCCTGATCAAGACAACGAGTAAATCGGGGCCCGCACCGAAGGGGGTACTTCCTCCTCCAAAAAGATTTTCATGAATTTGAATCTTAAGTTTCCCTCAGCTAAAAATAAATAAAAGTCCTAGACGTCATCATTGATGACGTCTAGTTATTTTTCTCTTTTATCTTCTGTATTATTTAGTTGTTATATTCTCTGTTAGTGGCTTCTTCAAGCCGCATACCAATCTCCAGGAGTTTCTATTTGAACCTCATAGATGGATCCAAGGATCTCCTCCTGATCGTTTGATTCCGGTGTGCTCGATTGCCTTAGGGGACGTCTGCGGTCCTCGTAATTGGATTTCAGAATTTGCTCAAGTTCTTCCCGGCTCAAATTCGATATTTCCTTGGGGCTTAATCCTCTTTTAGACGGACGCCACCTTGAGTAGCACTTTCCCTCAAAATTGGGATCATCTTTACCAATACGGACGCCTACGAATGGAGATTGTCGCCTGCCCCGAGGGATGACTTCAAGCCATCCAAGATTCTCCAAATACTTCCTCCATTTTTGGATGGCCGAAACGGAAAATCCTGTGTGAGCAGCCACTCGAGCCTCCTCGTAGAAGGATCGTCCTTGCTCTTCCCATGTGTAAACGTTTGCGTAGAACCACAGAAGTGCCTTGCCCATTCCAAGAATCCGGGCTTCCCTAATCTTGACTGCGTACTCGAAGTAGGTCAAGGGCTTGGCCGATGCGGATTCCTTCCATTCGTTCTTATTTGTCATAATCCTCCAATTTCACTTAATTTGAATGTCTACTTAATTAGTTATAAACCCCAAAAAAGCAGAAAACCATCAAAATGGTCTACTTTCGTAGCCTTCTTGATGGTTTATACACGTTATGTGTATGAGGACAATTATACAAGGGACCACTGACACTCGGTCTTAAGGGTGCAGCGAGGCCCATCTGGTTGAGGGTCTTCGAGGCGATTATCCAAGCCCCTCCAAGGGTCAGGATTGGTCCAAAACTGACTGTCCCTAAGCTCGCCTACCCATTCAATTTATATGATTCGACTATTTTAACCTCATCGGAATCCAATGAATAAAGCTCGTAAACAAGCGTATCGATTGCTCGAATCGTGCCTTGTGCATCAGCCCCGTTTGAGGATTCCTTTTCCGCACGTTTCGCTAACTTAATGATCTGAGTGACTACCTCAGAAGTCGGGTTTGCAATTGGCAAACTCTTTAGAGCCGGAATTGTCACTTGCCACCCAAAATACATATTCATGTAAAAGTAGGACATTAATGAAGAATTAAGTAGGGCCAAGAGAAGGTACGGATCAAGCAAATCATTCTTAGGAACCATCACATATGCGGTATTCAAAGCATAATAGTTAGATTTATCGATAGCAGCTACCAGCTTAGTACTCTTCCTCGGCATCACAAGTTTTAGTGGTGCCAAGAACAATTTCTCATCTCTAGCTCTATGCAGATCATTTGAATATCGAATATATCGATTTTTCATTTTACTTTGCCAATTAATTTTAAATGGGGCTACATCTCTACCATCTAGCGATGGT
>CAIKYO010000243.1 GCA_903831655.1 uncultured Burkholderiales bacterium | reverse complement strand
TTTTGATTGATGCCTGCACCGGTTAAATAACCATTGCTTTGCATGTGTTGTGCACTGATTTGCAAGGTTGCATCGGTGTCTTTCATGCGACCGCTCTCGTAGGAAACACCTTCTAGTTGTGTGCCCCAAGTGCCAATTGACCCAAATACGCTGGTGCCCTCAGTTTGTGATGGGGCTTTTGAGAAGATGTTGACGCTGCCACCGTAGGTTGAGTAGCCGATATTGCTGGCGTTTCCAGGACCACGCTCAATGACCATACCGCCAATGACTGCTGCTGGGAAGTAGGAGGTGGAGTGGTGAGTTGGGCCGTTGGAGTCTCCAAAAGGAATACCGTCAAAGGTGACGTTGTATTCACCGTCTTGAAATCCGCGCAAAGACATCTTTTGATCTGATAAGCCAGGACCATTGAATGCGGGAGTTGAGGCCACGCTTGGTGCGATGGACAGGATGGTGTTAAAGTTACCTGTAGGTGGAGTGGATTCCTCGATGTATGAGCGAGAAATGATCGACTGAGGTTGAGTGGCCGAGAGATTGGCTTGTGAGGGGGCAACAGATGCTGCTGTTCCGCGTGCTGCAGTAATGGTGGTTGTGGTAGCAGCACCTGCACCACTTGAGCCGCCGACGGTTCCCAAGTCAACGGATTGAGCCCAAGAGGTTTGTGCACTGGCTGCGAGTGCAACCAACGCCAAGGAGACGATCTGCACAAGTGGTTTTTGTGAAAAAGGGCAAGCGGAGTTCATGTAGTGATTTCTTTCGTTGACGTGAAATAATGGATCTAAGTGAAATGTGCCGCTTAGGGACACATTTGTTTTCAAACACCCATATATAGTAGAAACCCTGTGTTACAAAACGATGACAATTGTTGATCGACACTCACCAAAAGATGTTTTGTGCACTCTTTGAACTGTCAGCGCCTAAGCATCATCGATAAGCAAAAGAGATTTTTGTTCACAGTTTGTTTACGTTTGGTTCATGATTGATGCGCGCAAGGATGCAATGAAGACGTCCCCCGGTTTTGATCAACGACCTCGTTCTCCATGAAAAATTAGCGAAATGGATGGACTCAAAACTCTAGACTCAATGGAAAATCAACTCAAACAATTGACATTGAATTGGCTTTCAAAGCCAGGGGACGAAAGCATTGCTTTTGAGATAGGTGTTGCTCATCAACTTCAAGGCAATTTCGCTCAAAGTATTCGTTTCTATGAGATGGCTGTCACCATAAAGCCACAGATGAGTGAGGCCCTGGCCAATCAAGGTGCCGCTTTGAAGGAGTTGGGTTATTTTGAACTGGCTTTAGAGAGGCTTCATTCGGCCATTCAGAATCGACCTCTAGAGCCTCACCTCATCAACAATTTAGGCGCGGTTTTGGTGTGTCTTGGGCGCCAAAACGAGGCCCTTGAGTGTTATGAAAAGGCCTTGGAATTGCTTCCTAATGATGCGCAGGCCATGATCAACAAGGGATTTGCTCAAAGCGAGCTCATGCAAATTGATCAGTCCATTCAAACCTATCAAGAAGTGCTCTCCCTTTATCCAAATAACCTTCAAGCTCAATTCAATTTAAGTTTACTGATGTTACTCTTGGGTCAAGAGAGGCAGGGATGGCTACTTTATGAGTCAAGACTGCATTTAGATAAAAATGCTCAAAGCTACTCTTGGCGCCTGTCGGGGGTGCCAATTTGGAGTGGATTTGAAAACATCCAAGATCGGATTCTTTGGGTTCATTCTGAGCAGGGACTTGGGGACACTTTGCAGTTTTGTCGTGAGGCTTTGAGCTTGATTGAGTTGGGTGCTAAGGTGGTCTTGTCTGTCCCTCAAGCACTGGTTAAATTGTTAAGCACCATGGCTCAAGACATTCCCAAGGTTCAAGAGCGTTCGCGCTTGTCTGTTGTTTGCGAAGACACTCCTGTAGAGGACGCCGATTATCAAATCGCTTTAATGAGCCTTCCATTGGCTTTGATGCGACAGCGCAAGCTTGTCCACCACAAACCGCGAGTTCTACCTTATCTATTTCCGGACGAGTTCAAGCTTCGTGATTTTGAAAACGTTTTGGGTCCTAAAAAAGCGCCAAGAGTGGCCTTGGTATGGTCAGGAGGACATCGCCAAGAGTTGCCCTCAAGTTGGAAACTCAATGAGAGGCGAAACATACCCTTGATGACTCTTGGGGCCTTGAGAGACCTTGGGCTGGAACTCTTTTCACTGCAAATGGGCCCTTCTGCACAAAGTGAGCTGGCCGTGTTCAACGATCATCCGGGATTTTTAGGCGTGAGAGATCTAAGTCCATGGATTGAAGATTTTTCAGACACCGCTGCTTTAGTTTCACACATGGATTTAGTGATCACCGTTGATACGTCTGTGGCCCACTTGGTGGGCGCTTTGGACAAGCCTGTTTGGATTTTGAACCGATTTGATCTTTGTTGGCGCTGGGGCCTTCAAAGCAGCAAGACCCCTTGGTATCCCAGTGCCAGGTTATTTAGACAAGGGACCCCTGGAGACTGGTCAGGTGTTGCTCAAGAGGTCTATGAAGCTCTTGAAACAATGTCTTCACATGGAACGTGTACATTAACGCTTTAAAAGTTCTTTGTTGTCAAAAATTGCTGTGTTGAAACTCTACTGAATTGATCCATGAAACATTCTTTTCTCTCCAAATTCGCACCCTCTTTATTTGCGATTGCTTTTCTTGCCAATTTTCAGGCCTCCGTTTTCGCCCAAGACACAGCAAAAGCTTTAAAAAGCAAGCATGTCCATTCAAAAGTTCATCGCTCTGATAGCCGCGATGAAGTGGTCTTCAAATTTGCCACCTATGGTGACAGCCGCACGGCGATCAAAGAAGAAGGCATCACTGCCCAAGATAAGCGTTGGCTTAACGCTACTCCTGTGGTCTCTCGAATGATTCGTGAAATTTCTGCTCGCCATGCAAATGCTTTGTTCTTTAACGGCGACATGGTGCTTGGATACACCAAGGACGCAACTCAACTCGAGAGAGAATATGCCTATTGGAGAGGAATGATGGGCACTTTGATGGAGTCTGGCACCTATGTCGTGCCGGTTCCAGGCAATCACGAGTCACAAATGCCCACCAAGGGGGAGGACGGTAAAGTGGTCAAGCTCGCTCAGCCACATTTGGAGCAAGCTTGGAGGGAGAACATGGGGGATTTGATCATTGATCAAAAACGCTGGAGTCAAATCAATCCCAACGCGCCCATCACCGCATTTGATCCCAACAACGCTCCTCAAGTGGGTGAGGACGGAATCCTCACCCCCCAGTCCCAAATGTCTTATTCCTTTGATGTAGGACGAGCTCATTTTGTGATCATCAACACCGATGCAGTCGGAGTGGATTCATCAACGCCAGTGACTTGGATCAAAAGAGATTTTGAAGCGGCAAAACAGCGAGGCGCCAATGCCTTCATGGTCTTTGGCCACAAGATGCCATTTACTTATATACCCGAGGGTTTGACCAAGTCCGATGAGGAAGGCTTGAACACCAATGAAAAAAATCGAGATGAATTCTGGAGCATCATCGAGCAGTATCGAGCCACTTATTTCTGTGGACACGAACACGTTTACCACGCCTCTCAGCCGACCGCGAAAGATGGCGGGCAAGCCTGGCAGGTCATTGTGGGTTCAGGCGGTTCACCATTTGGTATCAAACCAGGTGAATCCAAAAACCCTCAAGACCGAATGTATGCTTGGGCTGAAGTTGAAGTCTTCAAGAGTGGTTCTTTGAACATCAAGATCAGGGGTTTTGACGAGAAAAAGGGGCCCACTCAAATCCTGGCTCACTGGAGAGTCAAGCCCGCAAAAGTTTGATACACATCAAGTTGTCCTTGCTGCTCACTCCCCGAAATTAAGAGGCAATCCGACGTAGTTCTCTGACAGGGAGCGAGACAAGGACTCGCTGTTGACCAAATAGTCTAGCTCAGCTTCTTGAATCTTTTGACCAAAATCGCCCGTGTCAGGGAAGCGGTGCATCAAACTGGTCAGCCACCATGAAAAGCGTTCAGCGCGCCAAATCCTCTTTAAACAACGCTCAGAATAGTGGTCGATTCCTGTGTTTGAGTGAGATTTGAAATAGTCAATCATCGCCTCGCTTAAATATTTGACATCTGTGGCTGCCAAATTTAGACCCTTTGCGCCAGTTGGAGGCACGATATGGGCCGCATCACCCGCCAAAAATAGACGTCCGTGTCGCATTGGTTCTGCCACGTAGCTTCTCAGTGGCGCAATGCTTTTTTCAATCGATGGACCGGTGATCAATCGAGTGGCCATTTCGGGGTCAAGCCTGAGTTTGAGCTCCTCCCAAAAGCGCTCATCTGACCAGTCTTCGACTTTGTCTGTCAAAGGGCATTGGACGTAGTAACGACTGCGAGTCATGCTGCGCATTGAGCACAGGGCAAAGCCACGTTCGCTATTGGCATACACAACGGCGTGAGGCGATACGGGAGGGACATCGGCCAATATACCTAACCAACCAAATGGATAGACGCGCTCATATTCTTTCAAAATTGATGCTGGAATGGCTTGGCGACTGATACCGTGAAAGCCATCACAGCCAGCAATGAATTCACATTCCAAGGTTAATCTTTGTCCGTTGTGCTCAAAACTGACAGATGGCTTTTCACTTTCGATGTGATGAAGTTCAACTTGGTTGCTTGAGTAGTAAGTTTGTAGCCCCAACTTTTTTCTGTGTTCCATTAAATCGTTGGTAACTTCAGTTTGTCCGTACGCGGTGACCACTTTCCCCTTTGTGAGCTCACTGACTGCAATGGGGTGTCTGGTATTTTTGAACACCAAATCAATGCTGTGGTGAACGATGCCGCCACTTTGTACGCGCTCACCAACGCCTGCATCGTGCAGCAGGTCAACGGTCACTTGTTCCATGATGCCAGCACGAATTCGAGATAAAACGTATTCTGGACTTTGGCGTTCGATGACTACATTTTCGATACCTGCACGGTCGAGCAAAGCTCCGAGCAGTAAACCAGAGGGACCTGCGCCAATGATGGCCACTTGAGTTTTCATGATGTGCCTTTTTCTAATTTGTTTGTGCTGAGGGGGTTTGGATTTTCAAAGTCCATTCTAATTTTCTGCTCAGGAGTGACATTCCAAAGCAAAAGACAAAGTAAATCAATGCGATGAAAAGATAGCCTTCAATTTTATAGGGGCGCCAGATGGGGTCTCCGTTCAAAGCCAATCCAAGGGAGCCCGTGAGTTCGTATAAGCTTACGATTGTAATGAGGGAGGTGTCTTTAAAAATGGAGATGAAATTGTTGACCAGTCCAGGGATCACGTAGGTCAATGCCTGTGGCAAAACGATAGAGAAGTGCGTTCTCCAATAACCCATCCCAAGACTCAAAGCGGCCTCGTATTGAGCGTTGGAGACCGATTGAAGTCCACCTCGGACGACCTCAGCTGTGTAGGCCGAAGAAAAGAGTGTGATCCCTATGAGCACTCTTGCTAAAACGTCTGGTGCACTCGATTGCGTGAAGAACAGTGGAATCATAAAACTTGCCATGAACAGCACACTGATGAGTGGGACTCCACGAACCACTTCAATAAAAACGGTGCATATACCGCTCACAACACCAAGTCGGCTACGCCTGCCTAGAGCCAAAAGAATACCCAAAGGGGTAGCCAGCAAAATTGAGGAAACTGATAAGAGCAGCGTAAGAGGTAAACCACCCCAAAGCTCTGTGGGCACCTGAGTTAACCAAGGGTTCAAAGGAATGAATAAAAGTCTTCCGCTCAGTAGGGTGAAAAACGCTATTCCCATGAAAATCCATGCGATGAGCAAATGAAGTCGTCTATTGGGTTGCCAAGCTTTTGTTGAAGCACTCCACACAAAGACGAGGAGCATCAAAAGACATGCAAGCCATGCTCTCCATTGTTGATCGAATGGGTATCTGCCAAAAACAATGAGACGAAATTTCTCGTGAATCATGCCCCAGCACGCGCCGTTACCGCGTGCTGCCGCACATTGGGCTTCGTTATTGCTGAATACTGCGTTGAATAAACCCCAATCCAGTATTAAATAGATGGCGTAAAGCGTTATCAACAGCAAGCATGTTGAGCCCAAAAATACGATCGGATTTTGAGTGAACTTGGCGTTCAGTCTCCGTACAACTTGGGTGCTTGATTGGGGGGTGATCATTTCCATCTGGATCAATTCTTAAATGTGAAAGATTGGCCAAGACGATTCATGAGAAAGGAAATCACAATAGATAGTGTGAGGTAAACCAACATCAAAATGGTTATGCACTCTACGGCCCGCCCCGTTTGATTGAGCACCGTATTGCCTATGCTCACCAAGTCTGGAAATCCAACGGCAACAGCTAGTGATGAATTTTTAATCAAGTTCAGGTATTGATTGGTAAGGGGAGGCAAGATGAGTCTTGTGGCCTGAGGCAATACGATGAATTGGTTGACTTGGGCCGGAATGAGCCCCAGGCTTTGAGCGGCCAAAACTTGTCCCTTGGGAACTGATGCAATGCCTGCACGAACGATCTCTGCAATGAATGCGCTCGTGTACACGCTCAGAGCCATCAAGATGGATAAGAATTCGGGTGAGGCGTTGAGCGCCGATTGGACACCATCGAGCGTGACCGCAGGGGTGTTCCACAAAAGATGCCCATCAATAAATGTGCCATCAATGGGAATCATCCATACCCAACCCGAGAAGGATAATCCCTCTTTGCTGATGAACAAGGAATGCAAAAAAATGATGGGGTCAGTAGACGGTGGAAGATATTCAACCCAAAGCACGTACCAACTGAGCAGTTGAATCAATAGGGGAACGTTGCGAATGAGTTCAATATAGGAGCGGCAAATGGTCCTGAGTCCCCAAATCTTGGAGCTAGACGCCAATCCAAGTGCCAGTCCCAAAAGGCTTGCGAGCGCAATTCCTAGAGCACTCACTTTTAAAGTGTTGAAGAGTCCCACTGCAAATGCGACCCAGTAGGACTCTTCTGAAGAAAAGTCAATCCAAGTCGTCTCTCCGATATCAAATCCGGCTGAATCAAGGAGAAAGTCAAATCCAGATTGAATGCCACGCGACTTCAAATTGATCCAAGTTTGATGTCCAAGCCACACAAACACCAACACCAAAGCAATGATTAAGGTGATCTGAAGTACCCAATCTCTCTGGGTATGTTTAGATTTGAAGGTGTTTGAAGGCATAGAGAAAACTTCAGGCAACCAAGGCGTCTAGGCTTGGATTTCCCAGGTGGTTATCGAATGGGCATGCCGTACTGTAAGCCACCGCTTGACCACAAGGCGTTTAGACCTCTTTTAAGGGCCAGCGGAGTTTTTTCTCCGACATTGCGATCAAAAATTTCTTGGTAATTGCCCACTTGTGCAATGGCTTTTGCAAGCCACTCTTTGTCCAGCCCAAGTAGCTTACCCATGTCGTCTGATTTGCCAATGAGTCGCATCACTGCGGGGTCGGTGCTGGTGCCCTTTAGGCTTTCAACGTTGCTGGAGGTGATTTGATACTCCTCAGCTTCTAAGAGTCCAAAAATGACCCATTTGGTGATGGCAAACCACTCATCGTCGCCCCGTCTGACCATGGGTCCCAGTGGCTCCTTGGAAATCAGGTCTGGCAGTATCACATGATCTTTGGGATTTTTGGCCTCGCGTGAGCGAATGGAGGCCAAGCCCGAGGCGTCAGTCGTGTAGGCTTTGCATCGACCTGAAAAATAGGCGGCATTTGCAGCCTCCAATTTTTCAAAAACGATGGGTTTTATATCAAGTTTATTGGCTCTAGAAAAGTCGGTGAGGTTCTTTTCAGTTGTGGTTCCCGATTGAACACAAACCGTTGCGTTTTTGAGTTGTTTAGCGCTTTTGATGCCCATGCGAGCAGGGACCATGAAGCCTTGACCGTCGTAGAAGGTCACTGCAGTTTGGTGCAGTCCCATGGCTGCATCTCTTGTCATTGAGAAGGTGGTGTTGCGCGAGAGAATGTCAATCTCTCCAGATTGAAGAGCTGTGAACCTTTGTGGTGCAGAAAGAGGAACAAAGCGGACTTTATCGGCTGAACCTAAAACGGCTGCAGCAATGGCTCTGCAAATGTCCACGTCCAGACCAGTCCATCTCCCTTGGCTATCAGAGGCACCAAATCCTGCAAGCCCTGTATTGACGCCACAGCTGATTTGGTCCTTCTGGCGAATGGAATCTAGTGTCTTGCCTGCAAAGCAATGCAAGCTCACCAACATGCATAAAAGTCCGAACGTTGTTTTTTTGATCATGTTGAAGGCTCCAATTTTTGACCGCTGCTGTAAGTCGCTGGGCAGAACAAGACTGGGCGTCTTGACTTTCTGGGTTCCAGAAATTAGCTTATCAATGGAACTTATTGAACTGCGTAATCTCAATGATACCGTAGATGTTTTAGAACTTTATAGATCGGTCTTTTATTCGCCTTTTGACCAGGCAATCAGCATTGAAAGTCGAAAATACCATCTAATTACACATTCGACAGATTTTTCATCTGAATTTTGTGGTGTGTCTCTTAAAGAGGAGGGGTTAAATGCGGAAATTTTAATGCGATCCCTGTTTTGGCTGGATAACGGTTACAATAACGGCATCGGGGCGTAGCGCAGTCTGGTAGCGCATCTGGTTTGGGACCAGAGGGTCGAAGGTTCGAATCCTTTCGCCCCGACCAATTTCAAAAGGCTCTTTAATAGAGCCTTTTTAGTGTTTAATCAACTACAACACCTATTTCTGTCCGTAGCTCAGTTGGATAGAGCAACAGCCTTCTAAGCTGTGGGTCGGGGGTTCGATCCCCTCCGGGCAGACCAAAATACCTTTTAAAATCAATAGGTTAACTTTTTAAAATATTGAAAAAGGCTATTACACAGTTTTTACACAGTTGATTCCGTGTTTGGCAT
>CAIKYO010000242.1 GCA_903831655.1 uncultured Burkholderiales bacterium | reverse complement strand
CGGATAAGAAAAGACATCTTTGCCGCCCTACACATTTCCTGAATCCACCATTCAGCTCTTTTTTATTCTGGAGAACCTCCATGGCTCGTATTACTGTTGAAGACTGTTTGTTACAAATCCCCAATCGCTTTCAATTGGTCTTGGCAGCCACCTACAGAGCCAGAATGCTCAGCCAAGGTCATACCCCAAAGGTTGACAGCAAAAACAAGCCTTGCGTGACCGCATTGAGAGAAATTGCAGAAGGCAAAATCGGCTTGGAAATGCTCAAAAAAGTACCCGGTTGAGACCGAGAAGAAGCCCATATTCTGGCTTCTTCCCCACACCTTCTCTGCTCCATACCCCACCTAAAGGTATCTCTTTGGTGGGGTATTTTGTCTTCTATGCCTCTCTAGGTGTACAGTACAGACTATGAGCGCCGTCATCAAGCCCATTTCAGTTCCCCCACAAGTGGCTGCAGTCAATGCTGCATCCGCTAGCTTTGCCGCGCTGGTGAGCAAACTGGAATACCTCAATGCGGACCAAATTGACCATATTCGTCAGGCTTACCGATTTGCCGATCAGGCTCATTTGGGTCAAAAACGCAGTTCTGGCGAGCCCTACATCACCCACCCCATTGCAGTGGCCACTCAGTGTGCAGAATGGCGTTTGGATGCCCAAGCCCTGATGGCTGCTTTGCTGCACGATGCAATGGAGGATTGTGGTGTTAGCAAGCAAGACTTGATCGAACGCTTTGGATCCTCTGTGGCCGAGCTTGTAGATGGACTCACCAAACTCGATAAACTCCAATTCACGACACGAGAGGAAGGCCAAGCAGAGTCCTTTAGGAAAATGCTCTTGGCCATGGCCAGGGATGTTCGTGTAATTTTGATCAAACTTGCCGATCGCACACACAACATGCGAACCATGGGAGACCTTCCCAGATCCAAGTGGTCTCGCATTTCAAGCGAAACGATTGAAATCTACGCGCCCATCGCCAACCGTCTTGGCCTTAACCAAACCTACCGCGAGCTCCAAGAATTGGCTTTCAGGCACCTGATGCCTTGGCGCCATCAGGTTTTGGAAAAAGCCATTACCCGATCCAGAAACAGAAGACGCGATTTACTGAAAAAAGTGCAGTCCGAAGTTGATCTGGCTTTTGACAAGGCAAAGTTACCAGTCAAAATCCGAGGCCGAGAGAAAACGCTTTACTCGATCTACAAAAAGATGACCACCAAGCACCTGAGTTTTGCTCAGGTGACTGACATTTATGGCATGCGCTTGATTTTGCCAACCGTGACCGACTGTTACACCGCTTTGGGGTTGTTGCATCAACTCTACAAGCCGGTACCGGGAAAGTTCAAAGATCACATCGCAATCTCCAAACTCAACGGCTACCAGTCTTTGCACACCACTTTGGTTGGGCCCTCTGGCATCAACATTGAATTTCAAATGCGCACCGAGTCCATGCACGTGGTGGCGGAAAAAGGGGTCGCTGCCCATTGGCTCTACAAGACACAAGAGCCTAACGGCGAGCAAGCCGAGCGACTGGGTAACCAATGGTTGCAGTCTTTGCTAGACATCCAAAATGAAAACATGGATGCTTCCGAATTTTGGGACCACGTGAAGGTAGACCTCTTTCCTGACGCGGTCTATGTCTTCACCCCAAAGAGTCGCATCATGGCCTTGCCTCGTGGCGCAACTGTGGTGGATTTTGCTTATGCAGTGCACAGCAAAATTGGAGATCGCACCCAAAGCGCCCGCGTGAATGGCGAAAGCGTGCCCTTGCGCACAGAACTTAAAAATGGTGATGTGATTGAAATCATCACCTCTGAACACCCGAGTCCCAACCCAGCATGGCTCTCTTTTGTGAGAACGGCGCGCGCAAGATCCAAAATTCGCCATTACCTCAAGACCATGGCACAAACGGAGTCCTTGGAACTCGGTGAAAAGCTTCTCACTCAAGCCCTCAGAGCCGAGGGCATTGAGAAAATTCCGCACGACTCCATGGCCAATCAAGCCTTGTGGGATAAAGTCTTCCGCTTCACAGGCAGCAAAAGCAAGCATGAGCTCTTGGTTGACATCGGCCTGGGCAAGAGAGTGGCCAGCATCGTTGCCAAACGATTGACCGCCTTGCTCGTTGAGACAGGCGAAAAACCCGATACCTTGCTCATCAGCCAAGAGCGATTTGTCACCAGCGATCACCTCTCCCAAGGCAGTGTGGTGGTTGATGGAAGTGAGAATGCATCAGTTCAATTTGCTCGCTGCTGTCACCCCATACCTGGAGACCCCATTTGCGGCTATTTGGGTCATGGTGAAGGACTGGTCATCCACCATGAAGAGTGCGCCATTGCTAAACGGTTGCGTCACAAGGACAGTGAGCGATTTATCTATGTGGAATGGTCTGACGAACCTGCAAGGGCCTTTGAATCCACTTTGCTTGTCACCGTCACCAACGGTCCAGGTGTGTTGGCCAAAGTCGCAACCTCCATCTCCCAAAGCGAGGGAGACATCACACACGTCAACATGGAAGAGGAAATGGGTGGACTCGAATCAATTGATTTGCGCTTCACCGTTGCGGTTCGAGATCAAGCGCATTTGGAGACTGTTTTGAAAGATCTGAGGAGAACATCCTGCGTGACCTCTGCGGCTCGCATCATGCCAACGAAGGTCTCCAGTAGCCTTTGAGCTCGCCGAGTTCAACTTATTTAAGCTTGGGGTCCATCAAGGTACTGTTTTGGGCGCTGGATAGCTGACCTCCAAGATCTCCACTTCCTTTTGACCCTGAGGGGTCATGATCCGGACCGTGTCCCCCACCTGAGCTTTGATCAAAGCCCTGGCCACGGGTGAGATCCATGTCACCTCACCCTTTAAGCTATCGGCCTCATCGACCCCCAAGATGGTGACTTGGGTTTCTTGCCCCTCATCATCGCAATAGGTCACCGTTGATCCGAAAAACACTTGATCGCGACCATGGTGAAGACTGGGATCCACAATGACTGCAATTTCTAAGCGTTGGGTGAGAAATCGAATTCTTCTATCGATTTCTCGCAGCCTTCTTTTGCCGTAGATGTAGTCCCCGTTTTCGCTCCTGTCCCCGTTGCTTGCTGCCCAATGAACCACATCTACGATCTTAGGACGTTCATTGTCCATCAAATCAAACAACTCACCCCTCAAGCGATCGTAGCCAGCTTGCGTGATGTAGTTTTTAACGTTTGCGTTGGGAAGGGCTGCAACAGCCTCTTTGGACTCACCCGCTAGGGGTAAAGAATCGGATTGATCAGATACTTTAACCATGCCAATGGGCTTTTAGGTACATTTGACAACGACGTTGGAACAACTTTAAGACAACTTGTTCCAAGTAAAGACCACTTTGATCAAGTGGATGACGTCTTTTAAAAGACAAACCGGTAGGATAAATCCGGAAATTGGTGCGGCTGGCAGGATTCGAACCCACGACCCCTTGGTTCGTAGCCAAGTACTCTATCCAACTGAGCTACAGCCGCGAAAGTCGTCCATTGTAGCACGCTTCCAAGTCAAAGCCAAGTGGTTTGATAACCAACTGAAATATGTGATTGAAATCGTTTCTCCCTTCCACATAGGACAGGCCATCTTGACTTAAAGGAATTGGAGTGTGAAGCGTCTTTGGCTTTGAAGTCAGGTCCTATTTTTCGATTGGATTCGACTAGTCTATTAAACAGGCGCCGCCTAAGCCCAATGACATACCAATACGCCTTCCGCTTACCCGACATGGCCAGGCTGTGATGGGAAAGAGCAGAAATCACAACGGGCACCGAATTTGCTTATCAAGATGAAAAAGGTCGAAGAAATGTCAAATTTTCAACGATTTCGTGTGTGCGTTTCAAGAAATTAAACCTAAATAATTAATTTAGCATGAGTACCAACATCAGTTCACTGACACCACAGCTACTTGGGAGTTTAACGACCAAGCAAGTAGCGGGGTTGAGCACGACTGCGGTTTCCTCATTGCAGTCCACACAAGTCCAAGGGTTGAGTACCACACAGGTGGCCTCGATCTCGGCCAAGGATGTGGTCTACATCAGTCCTGAGGCGTTGGCGGCCTTTCAAGGTTCGCAGTTGGCAGCACTGAGCACTCAAGATGTGGCTGCGCTGACCACAGCACAAACAACTGCCCTATTGGCTACGACCACCATTCAATCTTTCACCCCGACTCAAGTCGCGGCCATGACCACGACTCAAATCGCTGCCATTGCGCCCAGCATGAGCACATTGCAACTGAGTGCACTCACATCTGCACAGGCACCTTCCCTCACATCAAATCTGATTTCAAGCTTAAGTTCACTGCAATTACAAGCCATTCCCCCCAAAACCATTAATGCAATTGCGACCACTCAATTAACTTCATTGGGCACATATGCTCTGAATTTAACGACATCACAGATCTCAGCCCTGAGTCCTTCTCAGCTGCAGGTCTCTACTTTTACTAACCAGCTGAACACCACTCAATTGAGCTCGATCACCAGCGCACAAGCAGCTGGTCTCACAACGACGGTGCTCACAAGCATCAGCTCAAATCTTCAATCCGTCTCGACATCCACCATTGCGTCACTAAGCTCTGCTCAAATCAATGGACTCTCCTCATCCATTGTGGCTACATTGACCCCAAAATTAACAAGCCTTCAAATCGGAGCCTTGAGCACAAGTCAAGCAGCCGCAATTTCCAGCGCCACTTTGAACGGTTTGTCGACAGCTCAAATTCAATCCTTGTCACCCACTGCGCTATCCTCGATCCCATCAAACACACTTTTAGGGGTCAATACAAGTCAGGTCACATTGCTCACGACCAAAGAGGTCAGTGCGCTTTCCTCAACACAAATTACTAGCATCGTCGCCAAACTAAGCACCGCGCAGTTGGCCAGTCTATCTTCTTTGCAAACGTCTGGGCTCATGATTGGCAACTTGGTTTCCCTCTCATCAAGTCAACTTCAAAGTTTTTCGCCCAGTGCTATTTCCTCCATCGATCCATCCCAGTTATCACTGCTAACGGTTCAAACTGCGACCCTGACTCCAACTGAGGTGAGTGGACTGACCACCTCACAAATCAGCGGGTTAGCCACTTATCTGACCACCCCACAAATCGCCGCTCTCACTCCGCTTCAAGCAACTGGAATAGGAAGTGTATTGAGCGCATTAAGAACAGATCAGGTTCAAGCACTGTCAGCAAAAACCATTGCCGCGCTCTCTACCAGTCAACTATCGGGACTTTCAACCAGTGCAACAAAATTCAGCACCACTGAAATCGTTGTAATGAGCTCTAGTCAAGTCTCCTCTCTTGGAGCCAATTTGAGCACTACACAATTGGCTGCGCTCACCACTGCACAAACTTCGGGATTGACCACATCAGTATTGAGCTCACTCTCTGCTGATCAGATCAAGTCACTGGGGACCAAAGAAATCGCATCCCTCAGTGTCAACACGCTCAGCAACATTGATGCTGGTACTGCGGGTAATTTAAGCACCAGTCAAGTTGCAGCGATCACCACAGCTCAAGCCTTGGGTTTGTCGCTGAGCACTCTTGGAACATTTGCCGCCAATACTGGTTTGTTGCAGTCCCTTACCACAGCAACTGTTTCGGCGATGAGCGCTTCCCAGGTCTCAAATTTAACGCCAGCGCTGGTCTCTGCCTTGGCTGCCAAAATGTCGCCAACCCAGCTCTCAGCTTTGACCACAATTCAATCTTCGGGCCTAACCAGTAGTGTCCTGAGCTCATTGAACACCGCTCAAATTCAAGCGCTAACGCCCACTGAAATTACATCCATCAGCAACAGCAACATCGCAGGCCTGAGCACTCAAAACCTGCACAATTTAACGGCCAAACAAGTTGCTGCATTGACCATGGGTCAAATCTCAACCCAAGTCAACAACTTAACCCCCAGCCAATTCGCAGCACTCACCACCACTCAAGCAGCCTCTCTAATAGGCTCTTCTACAGCCAGTGACAACCTCAATCACCTATCCAGCCTTCAGTTGCAAGCCCTGTCGACCTTGGCTGTATCGGCTCTCTCAGCAGCACAACTTGCCAACGTAACTTCAACTCAAATTGCGGCACTCACCACCAATGAAATCGCTGCATTGACCACCCTTCAAATTCCAAGTTTGGTGGTTAACCTTACCAATACGCAAATGAGCGTTTTGTCACCCACTCAAGCCTCGAGTCTGACGAGCAACCTTTTAACCGCACTTGTGACCGGTCAAATTCAAAGTCTTTCTCCAAAAGCTTTGGCTGCGATCGATCCCACTCAAATTGGCGCATTCACATACCAAGTCGGCGCTTTGACCACTGCACAGGTGAGTGCATTGACAACATCACAGGTCAGCAGCTTGGTCTCGAATTTTTCTACAGTTCAACTCTCTGCTCTTACCTCTGCGCAAGCTTCAGGACTCAACAACGTTCTATCTTCCCTAAGCTGTGCGCAAATTCAAGCCCTTTCACCCAAAACCATAGCTGCCATCGGAACCAGCCAACTCGACGGAATAGGCGCAAATGCGACTTTTCTGACCACCACAGCAGTCAGCGCATTGACCACGGCTCAAATCAGCGCCATTGAGAGTCATTTGAGTGCAACCACTCAAGTGCCCTTCATCACAACCGCACAATTGGCTGGACTGAGCTCGGTGGCTTTGAATGGGTTGAGCACGATTCAACTTCAAGCCATTGGCACATCAACCTTGAGTGCTTTGTCGTCAGCACAAATTACAAGTTTGAGCACCAACGCCATCAACACACTGAGTGCCAAGCTCTCCACTGCACAAATAGCAAGTTTGACCACAACTCAAGTTGCTGGTCTTGATACAAGCGCCATATCAACAGCGCAAATTCAAGCCTTGAACAACAACGATGTGGCTGCTTTGAGTAGCACACAACTCAACAGCCTAGGATCCAAGTCCAAGGTGCTAAAGGCGTCTCAGATCGCAGCCATGACTTACCAAGCAATCAGTCAGTTGAGCAACACGTTGACAACGACTCAAATCGCTGGTCTCACAACCACACAAGCATCAAATCTAAACGCATCTACCTATTACAGTTCATTGTCTTCGGTTCAAATACAGTCCATATCCCCTGCCTTCTTCACATCCCTAACAACTGCTCAAATACAATCGTTCCCAACCACTCAATTGCCTTATTTGAATACCTCACAAATTTCAGCTCTGACCAGCGTACAAGTTTCCGCTTTGTCCCCAACGCAGCTCACCTCCTTGACCACCTATCAAATTCCTTATTTGAATTTCCAATAATCCATAGTTGCTTGAGGCACCACTTAGCATCCGTAACATGTCAACACCCTCTCTCAATTTAGTTGAGTTGCTAGACGGCATCAACAATGGGCGCACTGAGGAAACACTTCGAAAGATCGAAGTCTTGCTCCTAGAGCACAAGTACGATCTGGGACTTCTTACCTTAAGAGCAGAGGCATTTCGTCTCCTGGGACTCCATCACAAATCCATTGAAGCCTATCTCTTCACAGCAAGCCTGGGGGGAGGGGTCAGGAGCTGGATGTCTGCGGGCATGCTATTGGCTCAAGAAAGACAAGTCGATCAAGCCATTCACTGCTTGAGCAAAGCTTTGGAGATTGAGCCCGAGAACTGTGAGGTGCTCGATTGCGCCATCACCACCCTCTTTAACAACAACAGACAACTCCAAGGCGTTGAGTTCGCAAGAAAGCAACTCCAGTGCTCGGACAACACGGGCTACTTGAACAACGCCGCCTTGTTGCTCCAAGGATGCGAGTTTTACGACGAATCGGTCAAAGCCT
>CAIKYO010000241.1 GCA_903831655.1 uncultured Burkholderiales bacterium | reverse complement strand
GCACGTGCGATCGCCATGGGAACTTTCGCGAAACTCTTGATCCAAGATTGCGCTGCAATATCTGCCGCTGCTTTTGAAGCACTATAAGGGTCATCACCACCTAATTCATCACTTTCAACATAACCACGGAGATGGTTGTGATTCTTATAGACCTTATCTGTAGTGATGATTAAGGCAGCCTTCAAATTCCTTAAGCCTCTTGTGGCTTCTAGAACATTTAATGTCCCAAGTACGTTTATATCGAAAGTCTCAACAGGTATCCGATAGGACTCTCGTACCAAAGGTTGCGCTGCTAGGTGAATGATTACTTCGGGGTCTATTTCTTCAATAGAGTTTTTGAGAGCTTCGCGATTACGAATATCTATGCGAAGGTCATGTTTGAAGATTTTGTTTAGATTTGCCTGATTGAAAAGTGACTTTTCTTCTGGATCTAATGAGATTCCAGAGACTGTGTGCCCCTGCATCTCAAGCATCAACGAGAGCCACGAACCCTTGAATCCCGTATGTCCAGTAATTAGATAATGCACTGGTGTTACCTTGCTCTGCCAGTCATGAAGTCCGAGATGGAGCTGATGACGTAATCCATCATTTGAGTAGTTAGTCCTGGGTATACGCCAACCCAAAATGATCGAGTCATGACGATGTCTGTATTTTTCAGATCCCCAACTACTCGGAAATCGGTGTTTTTATAGGCCGGCTGCTTAGTTATATTTCCCGCAAAGACAAGGCGGGTACCAATCTTTCGTGCATCTAAGAACCGAAGTAGCTCTTCACGATTAACTGGATGATTGGGATCTAGCGTAATTGGGCATCCAAACCATGATGGGTCACTGTTTTCAGTGGCTACAGCAATGCTTAGTCCTTCAATTTGGCTGAGATGCTTTCGCAAATATTCGTAGTTTTCCTTGCGTTTTTGGATAAAAAGTTCAACTTTAGCTAATTGTGTGATTCCCAAAGCAGCCTGCATATCGGTCGCTTTTAGGTTGTATCCGATATGACTATAGGTGTACTTGTGGTCATAACCTTCGGGAAGGTCACCTAATTGCCATCCGTACCTCTTTGCGCAAGTGTTGTCTTTTCCAGTCTCACAGTAACAATCGCGTCCCCAGTCACGGAAAGATTCAACCTGCTTCTTCACCAATGGTGATTTTACGAAGACAGCACCGCCTTCACCTGTGGTGATGTGATGGGCTGGATAGAAGCTAACTGTCGCCGTGTCACCGAAACTACCAGTGCGTTGGCCACGATATGTTGATCCGAGGGCATCACATGAATCCTCGATCAACCAAAGATTTTTTTCCTTGCAAAGTCGCTGGACTGTGTCGAGATCAAATGGGTTACCCAGAGTATGAGCCATCATGATCGCTTTGGTTTTCGGAGAGATCGCTTCTTCGAGTCGTGCTGAGTTTGCGTCAAGAGTGTCTAAGTCCACATCGACCACAACTGGCTTCAATCCGTTCTGAATGATTGGGTTAACAGTTGTTGGAAATCCCATCGCAACAGTTAGGACTTCATCACCTGGTTTGAGAGCGCGATCTCCCAATTTGTTGCTCGTAAGCCCACTGAGGGCGACAAGGTTTGCACTAGAACCTGAATTAACAAATAACGCCGAGCGTGCTCCGACAAATTGAGCTAGATGGCGTTCGAAATCCGTAGTAAAGCGTCCAGCAGTCAACCAACCATCTAGACTCGAATCGACCAGTGCGGAGAAATCTTCTGAAGTTAAAACTTTGCCAGAAACTGGAACAGGGTCTTCTCCTGGTCTAAATGCTTTTGGAGCTAGGAGCTTGTCGGCATATTGGCGTGTGAGGCCAAGGATTTGCTCACGCAATAGTTCTAATTCGTTGTCGGCCAAGTCAAACCCCTTCAGAATGCTAGGGCTTAAGGATAACTGGTTATACGCCCGGGGGTCGATATGACTGGACAGTCGATTGCCTTGAGTATTTTTTAGTGCAAGGCTCCCAAGATGTTAAACCAGACACTAATTTCGGGATTGATTTCAGCTGGCTTGGTTCTGTTGGGCCAACCGTTTGTGGAATATATTCGGGGCAAGAATGCAAAAAGTATAGCCGCACGGGAGTTGCGTGATTTGCGAATTACCTGGTGGAAAGACTCAATAATTGAATGGCAACAAGATTTTTTGAAATTTGAACTTGATGCCCAGAAGTTCAGAACAAATCCTAATTTGCTTCTTATGCTTCAAATGGCTCCAGAATCGATACAGAAACGTTTCGAAAAAGTTTACCTGCCGAGTGAGTGGAGTGCTGAACGTACTGAAGCCGATTACGAAGCCCATCAAACTGAATTTCTCGCGCTGTTAGAGGAATTAATGAAAATTGTTGTCGAAAAAGAGTTGGCTTGGGTGCTCAAATAGAAAAGTGCTTGTGCTCCAACTCGATCATGATTCGATGAATATCAGCGGCTCGTATTCGGGCATTCATATAATTTAGAGTTCCAAAAGTGTGACCTTTACAGACCGCTTATGCAATTTGTTGGTCTTGAATTGGCTTTATGACACCAAGTGCTAAGAGCTATTTCCAAAAGCGAGATTTTCTGCTTTACTAGTGCCAGTAAGAGGTTTAACCCCCTTACTGGCTTGTTCTCAACGAGAACTACGAATCTGACTCGCCGTTACCGCGGCGAGTTTTTCGTTTTTCAACGTATTCCAGAATTATTCTGGTCATCTTCGCCGCAAAGTCGAGCCAAGGCTCGTAATCACTCATCTAACACCTCCCTCCGTCACGGACTCCAAGATGAACTTGGAGATCTCAGGCATGTGCCTAAGAAACTTGGATTGCCCGACCTGATCAAGGACTGGCGCCTTCCATGTGTGAGGAAGTGGTGATTGAGAACAAGATGAGGCTACTTGGTCTTCGAAGTCCCATTAATTGACACCCGGGAATTTCGGGAAAGTAAGACGCCTTGGGATAACTCTCTATAGAGTGTGCAGAAAGAAATATTTCGCATCGTAAGATCTATTGTTAATCTGAATCGAAACTGAAAAACTAGGGAAGAAATTACAATTCTTTGCTCTGATAAGGAGAATCCAAGTGGATCACTATCTTTTTTTTTGCTCAAGTTCCTCAAATTCTCATTTACGAGGGAGATTTTGGGAGCGATCAATTAGCTTTAGAACATGGAAGTTTTTTATACGGTGCACGCGAACACGAGCTTGACTATGTGGCAGTGCATAAAGCAAATACACAAAAAGCTTGGAAGATCACCGAGAACGGAATCAAACTAATTTAGTGGCTTAGTCGCTACCCTTCCCCTATGACCCCTCAAATCCCCCAGCGCAAGCTTGGTCCATTCTCTGTCTCCGCAATCGGTATGGGGTGCATGCCGCTCTCATTTCCTCACGATCGCAACCCTGATTTAATCAATCAACCTGAAGTAGCGACAGCAACTATCCATGCTGCGCTCGATGCGGGTATT
>CAIKYO010000240.1 GCA_903831655.1 uncultured Burkholderiales bacterium | reverse complement strand
CCAAGCTGAATATCAGGTTCGCCTTCACCATCCCTGGATGTTGCTCCTTTGCTTTCGTCTTTTTTGCTGTTGACTGCGACAGCCACCTCATCGGGGTCACCCTCCTAGTAGGACAAGGCATTCAACATTTCAAAGTCGCCGGACCCGCAGATGTTGAAGCCAAGAAAACAATCGATGATGGTGTCCTTTACTTACCGTATTGGCTGCTTTCATATGAAGCACTTGTATCTATGTTCGTTGACCGCAGCGATCAAAATGCCCCTAACCAAGCGATGATAATGGCGCGTGAAATCAATAATGCGAAGCAAACTTATCTGGAGGAGAATGGTAAGCAAGATGTGTTGAAGCATTTCACCGTTGATAGTCCAGTTCCTTTCAAACTCGATGTCCTGATGGGTCGATTGAATGACATCAACGTGGAAATGGTGCCCGGCGCTAAGGCGGGTACCGAAAAGCAAGGTGATTTCTTCGGGAAACTCGCACGCATGATTTCCCGTCTAGAAAACAAAATTTCCGATAGGCGCCTTGGCTTTATGTTCAACGGCGGCGGAGATGTTCTGAATTTTACTTGGCTCGAAAAATTCACTACTGCTGTACTCGGCAGTACCAATGAAAATGCCATGGCCGGGATCAAAGTTATTGACTTTTCGGAAGTGCCTTCCGATGTTCTGCCGTTGATCGTATCGCTAGTTGCTCGAGTAACGTTCTCCGTTCAACAATGGACACCTTTCTCGCTACGTCATCCGATTGCGCTTCTTTGTGATGAGGCGCATCTCTACATGCCTCAACGCAACATAGCCGACTCTGCGGATGACATCTCGCTCGATATTTTCGAACGGATAGCGAAGGAAGGCCGCAAATACGGTGTCAGCCTAGTGGTGATAAGTCAACGCCCTTCCGAAGTAAATAAAACGATGCTCAGCCAGTGCAGCAACTTCGTGTCAATGCGGCTTACCAACGCCGAGGATCAAGGTGTTATCAAGCGGCTACTTCCTGATAGTCTTGGCGGATTTAGCGACGTTTTGCCCACTCTCGATACGGGCGAAGCTCTGGTTGTAGGCGACGCCAGTCTACTGCCAAGTCGGATCAGGATAGATGAGCCCAAAAACAAACCAAATAGCGGTACGGTCAATTTTTGGGATGAATGGCAGAAGCCAGTCAAAGATAATCGCCTGTCGATTGCTGTCGATAACTGGCGCAAGCAAAATATTCAGTGATACGCATCGAGGATGAGTCGGTAACCAATTAGGAACTTTCTTTCGCCAATTGATCGTGCTAACGAGCACTGGAAAATCAATTCGAGTAGTCCATTGAGGCCCTTCGAATACGCCTTAACGGTGATAACTGTACTCCTGAGTTCTGCCGCCATAACCATAACTTGCCGCTCTGACATCTTGAATATAGATGTAACTCTCCTCGTGCAGGTTTCCCAAAATTCGCTCAAATCCCTCAAATGCTTCTTTGATGTATCGCGCTTTTTCATCTTTGGTATTTGTCTCATCGGTGATCTTGATGTCAAAGTAAAAACTGTTCTTACATTGTTCACTAAGAAGATGTCCGCCGAACAACCAGCAGTCGTGATCCACATAATCTATGGCAATAGCAGTCACGTCCCTTTTCTTGCCCAAGACACTATGGGTGAGCTCAATCAAAAGTTTGTTGATTTTCTTTGTGGTTTCGATGGATTTTTTTTCACTGACTTTGACATTCAAGATAGGCATATGATTCGTATGCGACTAGCCAACACATATTGAATAGTTATCTTTAAGTTGGCACCATCGGGCTCCCTGTAAAATTTTGGAGCCCCTATGAGTGAATTTATTGCCCCCCGGTCAATCAAGAGCCGCCAAGTAAAAAATATAGCGATCTTTTAAAATCTCAACTCATCCATTGGTGTTAACTGATGTAGCCTGGTTCACTTAATTACTCAAAAGCGCTCTGAGCTTTGGTAATGCAAGTTTCATTGCTGCGCGACCTGCATCTATATTTTGCTGTCTATTGGCAAACTCAATGCTACT
>CAIKYO010000239.1 GCA_903831655.1 uncultured Burkholderiales bacterium | reverse complement strand
CTTCTTCAAGCTTCAATCTTAGAGTACGCTCGTTGGTTCTTTCCCTTTCTAACTCTTCAGAGTACTTTTGAAGCACCTCCATGTTTGCAACAAATCACCATATCATCAGCGTAGTTCACAATACGCGCCTTTAGTTTACTTTCTAAACCAAGTTTCTTCCACCCTAAGATGAATCTTCGCATATATACATTTGATAATAATGGTGAAATTGGTGACCCTTGCAAAATTCCGACTTTATTATCCAGGTTTTGAGTAGTGCGATGTTTATTTCCTCTTTGATCCATTTCTTCAACAGGAGTCTATAGCCACATCTTGATAAGATGCAACATACGCTTTTCTGTAATTCTTCTAGCCATTGATTTCATAAGTTCAGCATGAGGGATATTGTCAAAATACCCACTCAAATCTGCATCTACTACCTCATGGTACCCAGTGTTTAAAGTCTATGCGCGTGGTTAACCGCTTCAAGCGCATTCTTTCCAACCCGATATGCATACTGTTCAGGTTGTAAGTCAGCTTCAAATATTGGTTCTAGCACCAACATCGTTGCCATCTGACACACCCGATCAGAAATGCATGCGATTCCTAGCGGCCTTTTCTTGCCATTTGGTTTTGGAATATAGACTCGTCTAACCGCTTCTGGTTTGTACGCTTCTTCTTTTATTGACTCCGCCAGTTCCCCAAGCCATCTCTCTTGCCCATATTCCTCTATATTATCGAATGTTTGCCCATCTACACCAGCTGCGCCTTTGTTGGCTTTACAGCAGGCATAAGCATAGGCCAATATATCCATTCGATATATTTTGTCATATAAGGCATAAAAGCGATACTCAGGTTCTGCCTTCGCTTTCGCATGTAACGCCTTCTGTAGTCTCTGAATATTAATTGGAGTTACTAGATTACTCAATCTCCTTATCCCTTCTTACTTTAAACGTTGCTCTTGAACTAAGGTTCCTTTCTTCCACCCGAATTACCAGGCTTCGTTAGTACTACGAACCTATCCGTCACCACCATACGCCCAGTCTGCACGTCACCGTGCCCTAGTTGACTTCACGCAAAGTCACGTATGGGGCTTCCCGTGTTGCCACAATCTTCCTCTTGTATGCATGCTGTTTCCACTACCCCGACAGAATTGATGGGTGCTATTCTTTGTTCTCTTCCCCACCAATGGCAGTCTTCCCTCCAATTCAGCTAGGTCGACTTCTGTATTAGGTTTTTCGAGGCCTGCTCAGAATTTACTCACGTTACGGCCTGCATACTCGCTGAATCACCTATAGCGATCCTTTACATCGAAGGCTTCAACTGCTTTGTTTCCTCCACAACTGCTTCGATTGCTACCAGCTGGAACAAAAGTTGCTGGATGGGATTCGCACCCACTAGAAAATTGCGCCTTTCCACGGCGCACTGAATTGAGATCCTTGATCAGTATTAAAAATCTCAGGTTGATTATGTTTTTCTATTGCTTCTTCCAGCGCGTCAACACAGAAATAACTTTCTAAGCTAATAGAAACTCTCCAGCTCAGAATATAACGAC
The DNA here is from genome assembly GCA_903831655.1 of uncultured Burkholderiales bacterium. Taxonomy (GTDB): domain Bacteria; phylum Pseudomonadota; class Gammaproteobacteria; order Burkholderiales; family Burkholderiaceae_C; genus Limnohabitans. The sequence goes on along the minus strand of CAIKYO010000239.1, from coordinate 304 downwards.
TAAACCAATCAATGATAGCGACTAAATATACAAACCCCTGTGTCAGTCTAATGTAAGTTATATCAGCGCTCCATACCTGATTTACCTTAGTAATTTCGACTCCCTTTAAAAGGTAAGGATATATCTTATGAGCTTGATTGCGTTTACTTAAATTCATTTTAGGATAGATGGCTTCAATTGCCATTATTCCGTAATAACGACTTACCGCTTTGCGACCAATAACAATTCCAAACGGTACAAGATGCTTGGACATTCTTCTAGCCCCGAAATACGGATGCTCCGTATAAATTTCATCAATTGTTTT
>CAIKYO010000238.1 GCA_903831655.1 uncultured Burkholderiales bacterium | reverse complement strand
TTGGGCTTTGCAGATTGCGGGCACACCAATACATTGTTGTTTGGCTTGCAAAGAATGGTGCTTGGATACTTGAGTGGATCCTTTGATTCGCAACCCATCGCACATCAAGATCAAGGTTGGGTTCAACCTCACCCATCGGTCCAAGGTTTGGATGCGCAAGTGGTTGGAAATTTTGCGCGGGTTTTGGAATGTTTGATTTCTTGGTGGTCAACATCCAAGACACCCAAAAGTTCAAAAGTTTGGGTCGCTGCTTTTTCAGAGTTAATGAATCAATGGCTGGAGCCACAAAGTGTGCAGGAGGTGAACATCCATTTGGCATTGAACAATGCTTTGGGTGAATTTGAAATGGCGCTCGATGCGGCAGATTATGACGAGCCCCTTGAGCTCGAGGTCGCTGCTCAAGCGTGGCTTGAGATTTTAAGGTTACCTCCCAAAAAACAAAGACTTAGAGCGTCTGGGGTTACCTTTTGCGCCATGAAAACAATGAGATCGGCGCCTTTCAAAGTGGTGTGCTTGCTCGGACTCAACGAGGGGGATTTTCCAAAAGCAAACCCCATTCATCCCTTTGACCTCATGCAACTCGCGGGCCAAAAAAGGGCAGGAGACCGATCTCGCAAAGACGATGACAGGGCTTTGATGCTTGAGGCATTGCTCTCGGCTAGGCAAACCTTGTACATCAGCTGGAGCGGATTTGGTGCAAGGGATAACTCCCATAAATCGCCAAGTGTCTTGGTGACTCAATTAAGGCAATACATCCGATCGATTTATGGAGAGGACAAGCTCAAGCAACTCACAACCGCTCATCCAGCCCAGCCCTTTGGCAGAAAGTATTTTGATCCCTCAAGCGAAATGTGGACTTTTGCAAAAGAGTGGCAAGTTCTGCATGCAAAGGATGATGAACTGGGGTTTGTGAGCGAGGCCGTCCCGCGGGCGAGGGGAGCCACAAACGAGGAGCTTGATCAATGTGTCAGTGCGTTGCTGGGCGAAGTCGACGTGGACGCATTGAACCTTGAAAACTCTTTGCTGCAAGCAGTTTCCTTGCAAGAGTTGATTTCATTCACGAAGAATCCGAGCAAATATTTTTTTAGACATAAATTGAACATCAGTTTTGATGAGATTGAGGCGAACGTGCCTGACAGTGAACCCATGAGTTTGGGTGGCTTGGACTTGTATGGGATCAAAGATGAGCTCATCAGTTGTGGGCTAGACATCGGAGCAAACGGTGCGGATCTGCAATGGCGATTTGATCGAAAGGCAAAACAACTCAAAGCCCAGGGAAGGCTTAGCATGGGAGAGTTGGGGCAAGAGTTGATGCAAGATGTGCTCAGGGCCATGCTTGAGCCAGTGGGTCAATATTTGGAGACCATTCAAGCCAGCAATTCAGTCTTGGAGCGAGTGGATTTGAGCTGGTGTCCCGCACAAGGCCAAGAACTCGCAAGAGACAGCATTCAAGTGTTTTTCCCAAGCCAAGATCACGCGACTCCCGTTGTGTTGAAGATCTCAGCAAGCCGACTGTTTGCTCAAAAAAAGCTCAAGCTCGATCCCCTCTTGGCGCCTTGGCTGACGAGTGTTTACATGGGAGCTTGTGGCTTTAGCGCCTCGCTCAAATGGATTTTTTCAGATTCAATGCTCAGTGCGAAACCCATGGACTCCAGGGTGGCAAAGTCGGTGCTCTTGAGGATGTTGAGCCTGTTTTATTCGGGTCAAAGCAGAGTTATGCCAGTACCTTTTAAAACAGCGCTAGCCTTTGCACTCGATGAGAACCTAGAGAAAGCTCGCTCAGTCTATGAAGGTTCGCAATTCAATGGTGGAGGCGGCTTTGCGGATTTGAAAGATCCCTGTTGGGTCAGAGAATTTCCCAGTTTTGATGCTCTGGTGAGCTCTCCCTCAGTTCCAGCACTTTGGACTCAGCTGTATCTGCCTCTTGTGCAGTGGAGTAAAAATGAAATTGAAGTGAAGGCTTTTGGGTAAGATGGGGACCGAATTCAGCACTCCCAAAGAGCTC
>CAIKYO010000237.1 GCA_903831655.1 uncultured Burkholderiales bacterium | reverse complement strand
CTCATCCAAGTCTTCAAAAGGCGTTTCTAGATCAAACGCATAGTGTTTGGCCAAACTCTCGAGCAAGGAAAAATAGTGGGTATTTCTCTTGTCCCAGCCTTTAATGGCACCACTGGCCAAACTCAAAGAAGGAAAGGCCACCACACGTTGCGGGTCAAAGAAGTCTTCATGACCTAAACCCTCGCAAGCGGGACATGCACCCGTAGGTGAATTGAAGGAAAACAGCCGAGGCTCGAGCTCACCCATTGAGAAATGACAAGTGGGACATGCGAACTTGGCGTTGAAACGCCTCTCCAACAAGGTGTCCATCTCCAGCACGATTGCGTGCCCTTGTGAAACCTGTAGAGCTGCCTCAAAGCTCTCCGCCAATCGCTGCTTGGCGTCATCTCTCACCTTTAATCGATCAATCACCACATCCAAATCGTGCTTCTCGTTCTTTTGAAGCTTTGGCATATCAGTCGCTTCAAAGACCTCTTGGCCCACTCTAAAACGAACAAAGCCCCTGGCTTGCAGTCCAGCCAATTGATCAATGAATTCGCCTTTTTTGCCCCTCGCAATGGGCGCCAAAATCATGATGCGCGTGTCCACCGGCAGATCCATCACGGTGTCGACCATTTGAGACACCGTCTGAGAGGTCAACGGGAGCTGGTGCTCTGGACAATGGGGCGTTCCAGCACGTGCAAACAAAAGCCTCAAGTAGTCGTGTATTTCAGTCACCGTACCAACGGTGGAACGGGGGTTGTGACTCGTCGCTTTTTGTTCAATCGAGATGGCAGGTGAGAGCCCTTCAATCAAGTCAACATCGGGCTTGTCCATGCGTTGCAAAAATTGTCTTGCATAGGCCGACAAGCTCTCCACGTAACGACGCTGCCCCTCTGCATACAGGGTATCAAAAGCCAAGCTCGATTTTCCCGATCCCGACAAGCCCGTGATAACCACCAACTGGTTCCTGGGCAAGTCCAAATCAATGTTCTTCAAATTGTGTGTTCTGGCCCCACGAATACTGATCAAACCAAATGGGCTTTTAAGGGTTTGGCCAAGGTATGGGCCGTCTAGAGAAGCGTTCACGATTTTTTGCCACATCCAAGTGATTAACCCACGATGATAGCTTTTTTTCATGTGACACACCACGTGTTTATAAGCCTTGATTGGACCTTTGGCCCGGTGGGTGGGCCAGACTCTCTTTTTGTCACCCGCTGGCTCAACCCACATTGACAACCCCTTGTGTTTGCGCTTTTTTACACAAGGCTTTGCGAATTGCACCCGAGTTGGAGGACAATGACGAATTAAGGCTACAAATGCCTTCAATTTACTTCTTGTATTGCAGCTTCTTCGCTTTCATGACCACTCACGTTGTATCTCATCGAATGACGCCCAGCGAGAGGCATTCCAGCTTCTCCTTGGCGAGTATCTATGCCCTTCGCATGCTGGGCCTGTTCATGGTCTTGCCTGTCTTTGCCCTAGAAGCTCGCCACTACCAAGGTGGTGAAGATCAAGTGGCCATCGGACTTGCAATCGGCATGTATGGGTTGGTGCAAGCGTGCTTGCAAATTCCACTTGGCCTGGCAGCTGACCGCGTGGGGCGCAAGCCAGTGATTGTTTTTGGTTTGCTCCTTTTGGGATTGGGAAGCTTGGTTGCCGCCCATGCCCAAAGTGTTTTTGGTCTTGGCTTGGGTCGAGCCATTCAAGGCGGTGGAGCCGTCTCGGCTGCAGTGTCCGCACTGTTGGCGGACCAAACACGCATTGAAGTCCGCACCAAAGGAATGGCCCTTATAGGAGCCAGCATCGGTTTGATGTTTGCGCTCTCGTTGGTGATGGGTCCCGTCCTCAATGAGTGGGGTGGTTTGCCATTGATCTTTGAATTTACGCTGGGTCTGTCCTTGTTGGGAATTTTGAGTATTTTGTTTTGGACACCCAAAGAAGAAAGCAGCCCCTATGTGAACGCTCCCATGCCTTTCACGCAGACGCTCTCGTTGATGTTCAGGCATGACTTGCTGCGCTTGAACGTGGGTGTTTTTATCCTTTACTGTGTTCAATTGGCCTCTTGGATGGCGGTACCTGCTTTGTTACTTGACTGCGGGGTTGCCAAATCTGAGCACGGCTGGATCTATTTGCCTGCTGTACTTTTGTCCTTTGTGTTCATGGGCGCTTGTCTCTTTCGACTGGAGAGAAAGGGACTCTTGCGCCCCTTGTTCTTGAGTTGCATCGCCTTGGTTTTTTTGGTTCAGTTTGGTTTCATGTTTGAGAGCGTGAATGAGCCACAAGTCTGGGTCATCGAATCTTTGCTTTTTTTGTTTTTTTGCGGGTTTAATATTTTGGAGGCCACTCAACCCAGCCTCACCTCCAAAATTGCCCCTCAAAACTCACGCGGTACGGCCATGGGGGTCTACAACACCTTGCAATCCTTGGGTATTTTTGCAGGGGGCGCCTTGGGTGGTTGGATCAACAAGGCGCTGGGGCCTGTTGGGCTCTTTGGCGTTTGTGCCGCTTTGTTGTTGGTTTGGTTCGTGGTGGCTTGGCAGATGAACTACCAACCCGGCTCAAAATCAGCTTAAATGCCCTTTTGTAGAGCCAACACCCACGCACAGTTGTGCAAGTCTTCTGAAGTGACTCTTGAATGCGACTCGCTCAAGCATTGGGTTAGAGAGAAAGAAGCCTGTATTTGCCCCTTTGTCAGTGCGTTTTGATTTATGGTCTTTCAAGTCCTTGGTCTTAGGATATCATTGATCACCATTCATGGTTCCTTGAACTTTCCCTAGCGCCTCAGTGCCCTTTGGATTCAAGGCCTCTCTATTTGATTTTTACCCGAAAGAGTGTTTCATGGCTTCTGTAAACAAAGTGATTTTGATGGGCAATTGTGGTCGCGACCCCGAGGTGCGTTATTTGCCATCTGGACAAGCGGTGGCCAATGTGAGCATTGCGACCTCCACGCGCCGTAAAAACAAGGACACGGGTGACATGATTGAAGACACCCAGTGGCACCGGATTACTTTTTATGACCGTTTGGCCGAAATCGCTGGTGAATACGTCAAAAAGGGACGCCCCATCTACGTAGAGGGCCGATTGAAATACGGCAAATACACAGATCCCGCTGGCGTAGAAAAAAACACGGTCGATATCATCGCAACCGAGTTGCAACTCCTAGGTGGCCGTGATGGCCAGTCTGGCTCAGGCTCAGGCGGTGCCTCTCACGATGAACCTGCTCAGTACGCCCCTCGTGCAGCTCCTCGTGCTGCACCCCAAGCCCCTTCAAATCCTGGCAAATCTGGATTTGATGACATGGATGATGACATCCCGTTCTAAAGCCTCTTGGCTCTGAAGCACCCATCCCTTGCCCAGCGCAAGGGATTTTTTTTGGCCACTCGAGATGTGAGTCAAAAAAAAAGCCATTCGTTTTGAAGCGAATGGCTTTAAAGTTCTTTGAAGAACTAGACATGAAACTTTGACAATATTTTTATTTTTCTATTCTTAATTTGTTTATCGACCTGCGTGGGTAGAGTCTTTAATAGCCCCACCCACCCAGGTATTCCAAATCAACGGTTATAAGCTGTCTCTCCGTGTGAAGAGATATCTAAACCTTCTCTTTCCTCTTCTTCGCTTACACGAAGACCCAACACGAGATCAACGATTTTGTAAGCCACCAAGGACACGACACCAGACCATACGATGGTTGTGAGCACGGCTTGGAATTGAATCCAAACTTGTGACGCAATGGAGTAATCAGGACTTGCAGCATTGGCCACGTAGTCATAGATACCCACGCCGCCCAAGGAGGGAGAGGCGAAGACACCGGTGAGCAAAGCACCCAAAATACCACCCACGCCGTGAACACCAAAGACGTCCAGAGAATCATCAGCACCGAGGATGCTCTTCAATCCGGTGACACCCCACAAGCAAACGAAGCCTGCAGCTGTACCAATCACGATGGCTCCCAAGGGACCCACGTATCCGCAAGCGGGTGTGATGGCAACCAAACCAGCCACTGCACCAGACGCAGCACCCAACATAGAGGCCTTGCCTTTAGAGAGCGCCTCAGCTGCAATCCAAGCCAATGTAGCAGCAGCAGTGGCCACCAATGTGTTCATGAATGCAAGTGCGGCCATGCCATTGGCTTCCAAATTGGAGCCTGCATTGAAACCGAACCAACCCACCCACAACAATGATGCACCGACCATGGTCAATGTCAAACTGTGAGGAGCCATAGACTCTTTGCCGTAACCGGTTCTCTTACCAATCATGTAGGCACCCACCAAACCAGCCATGGCTGCGTTGATGTGAACCACGGTTCCGCCTGCGAAGTCCAAAGCACCTTTCGCCCACAACCATCCAGCGTTGGCTGTCACGGTCTCAAGAGTTTTGGCGTCAGTGATTGCATCGGGGCCGTCCCAGTACCAAACCATGTGAGCAATGGGCATGTAGCTGAATGTGAACCAGAGCGCACAAAAGAGCAACACAGCAGAGAATTTCACACGTTCAGCAAATGAACCCACGATCAAAGTACATGTGATCGCAGCAAATGTTGCTTGGAACGCTGCAAAGGTAAGTTCAGGAATGACCACACCTTTACTGAATGTTGCTGCCACTGAATCAGGCGTGATTCCAAAGAAGAAAATCTTGTCAAACGATCCAATGAAAGGATTGCCTGCTGTAAATGCACCGCTGTAACCATACATGAGCCAAAGCACATAAATGAGCGAGGTCACCACAAAGACTTGCATCAAAACAGACAACATGTTCTTGGAGCGAACCAAACCGCCGTAGAACAAGGCCAAGCCAGGGATTGTCATCAAAATCACGAGAACCGTTGCCACGGTCATCCAAGCGGTGTCGCCCTTGTTGGGGACAGGAGCTGGTGCGGCTGCAGCAGCATCAGCTGCGGGAGCAGCAGCAGGAGCTGCTGCAGCGGGAGCCGAGACTGCAGGAGCTGGAGCAGGCGAAGCCGTATCGGCCATCACCTGTGCACAGCCCAATAGCATACTCAATCCGAGCGCTAGGGAAGCGAACAATTTTTTCATGGTATTTCTTTCTCTGTTTGAATTATTAAAGAGCCTCTTGGCCTGTTTCGCCCGTGCGAATACGAACCACTTGCTCTAAGTCATAAACGAATATTTTTCCATCGCCAATTTTTCCTGTGCGAGCAGAAGCCTCAATGGCCTCAATCGCGCGCTCAAGCAAATCGGAGGAAACAGCAGCCTCAATTTTTACTTTGGGTAAAAAATCAACCACATACTCTGCACCACGGTACAACTCGGTGTGACCCTTTTGTCTGCCAAAACCCTTCACCTCTGTCACTGTGATGCCTTGCACGCCAATGGCTGACAATGCTTCACGGACTTCGTCGAGCTTAAAAGGTTTGATGATGGCCGTTATCAGTTTCATTTGTAATCCTTAAAAAATGGGGGGATCAGAAAGTCTTCTTAAGACCTAGAACCAATGTTGAACCACTCAGCTCTTTGCCACCTGTACCTGGCAATGTATAAGCACCATGGCGAGATTTAAAGTTGGTCCCAATGGCAGCAACACTCACCGCAACGCCATCACCAAAATCTTTGTTGAAGGTCAGTGAGTAATCGTCATAGCTCAACGCATTGTTTGCCACATACTGGTCACCAATGTGAGGCACCAATGTCATTCCATTATCTAAATCAATGGTATAGCTCAAATCCAAATAACGTGAACCTTTGCTGTTAACAGTACCAAACAAGTTTGTTGTGCTGTCAGAGATTTTGGCTGTGAACGCGCCTTTGGTTAACGCCAAATAGACTTCAAATGTGTTTGCATTTGCAAATCCTGGGAGGGTGCTTAAATTGTTGCCCACGTAGTCATACTCAAGGCCACCGATGTCAAAAGCGATGTCGTCGGTCAAATTTCCACGGTATCCACCGTAAATGTCTAACTCAACAGGACCTTTTGCGGATTGGTTAGCCATGGCAGAGTCTTTGATCCAAGTGATCGATGACGCCCATGAGCCAATGTAGAAACCTGTTTTGTCAGTGTAGTCCACACCACCTTGCACTGCGGGTTTCATTCCGCCTTGTGCAATGCCACGGTAACGGTACTCGCTCACAACGCCAGCATTGAAGGCCAGCGTGTCTTCTGGTTCTGCTGCAGGAGTATCCGCTGCAGGGGCTGTTTGAGCCATGGCGGACAAACCGCTCAATAACAAAGACAAAATTATTACTTTTTTAAATTGCATTAGAAACTCCTTTAAATGTATTGCCCATTACCTTTGCACACTCCATGCCACCACCATGCAATGGGATAAATGGAGAAAACGGGGTTTTCCGCACCAAGTGAATGCACCATCTTTACATGGGTGCACTTAATTGGTGCCAAAGAAAAGACCACTAACGTCGCCTCTTCTCTGCACCACAAAGGTGCAATGAAAATAAGTACTAATTAAGGTTTAATTTTGAGGGTCTTGCAAGTTGGGCGATAGCCACTGGGCGCACGCCTGTTCGTCCATTCCTCGACGCCTTGCCATGGCCTGAACTTGGTCCATGCCAATGGGTCCAACGTTGAAATATTGAGCCTGTGCATTTGCCAAGTAAAAGCCGCAAACACTCGATGCGGGTGACATGGCCAAGCTAGAGGTGAGTTCAAGGCCGATGTCTTGTGCTCTCAAGGCGCCCAACAAATCTGTCTTGACTGTGTGATCAGGGCACGCAGGGTAACCCGGCGCGGGACGAATACCGGTGTACTTTTCTGCAATCAACTCCTCCAGCGTCAGCTCTTCTGCTCTGGCATAACCCCACCATTGCCGCCTAACTTGGAGGTGCAAGAATTCTGCATAGGCCTCGGCCAAGCGATCGGCCAAGGCTTTGAACATGATGGAGCCAAAGTCGTCGTGCTCGCGCTCAAACTGCTCCAGCTTTTTCTCCATGCCCAGACCCGTTGTCAGTGCAAAGAGCCCCACATGATCCTCGTAGCCCTTGGGGGCAACAAAGTCAGACAAACAGCGATTGGGTTGTCCTCTGGGTTTGATCGTTTGCTGGCGCAGCCCATGCCAAGTAAAAAGAGGCACGTCTCTCTTTTCGTCTCGCCATATGACGATGTCCTCACCCACTGCATTTGATGGGTACAGGCCCACCACCGCTTGGGCTTGAAGCCATTGACCACGAACCAATTGCTCCAGCATTTTTTTGGCCTCGGCCAAGAGCTTTGTGGCCTCCACACCCACCACCTCGTCGCTCAATATTTGGGGGAAAGGGCCCGCCAAATCCCAGGTCTGGAAAAAAGGACCCCAATCAATGAAGTCCACCAATTCGGACAAATTCTGGTTTTTGAACACCCGCGTGCCAATGAACTTAGGGGGCGTTAAGACCTCTTGGTCCCAATTGAGTTTGAGTGCATTGGCCTGAGATTGAGCAAATTCCAATAGAGGTGTGCTTTTCTTTTGTGCATGCAAAGCTCGCACACGAGCTTGATCCTGCGCGTGTGCTGAGATAAAACGCTCCCCATCGCTCATCAAGCTTTGGGCCACCCCAACACTCCTAGACGCATCGGGCACATACACCACAGGACCCTCGTAGTGCGGTGCAATTTTGACCGCTGTGTGAACCCTGGAAGTGGTGGCCCCCCCGATCATGATCGGAATGAGGCGGGAGCGAAAGTATTCGTCCTTTTGCATCTCTTTGGCAACGGTTTGCATCTCCTCCAAACTTGGCGTGATGAGTCCCGACAAGCCAATGATGTCTGCCCCCTCCTCCTTGGCCTTTTGCAAAATATCTTGGTAAGGAACCATCACACCCATGTTGATCACTTCAAAGTTGTTGCACTGAAGTACCACGGTGACAATGTTTTTACCAATGTCATGAACATCGCCCTTGACGGTGGCCATGATGATTTTGCCGCGACTCCTCACTTCGTGACCCAACGCCTCTTGAGCGGCCTTTTCCTCTTCAATGTAGGGAATGAGCTCGGCCACTGCTTGTTTCATGACCCTCGCACTCTTGACGACTTGAGGCAAAAACATTTTGCCCTCACCAAACAAATCTCCAACCACACTCATGCCACTCATCAGCGGCCCCTCAATCACACTCAAAGCCCTCATGCCTGCCGCTTTCGCCTGGGCGTAGGCCTCTTGCGTGTCCTCAACAATAAAATCGTTGAGGCCGTGAACCAAGGCGTGCGTCAAGCGCTCTTGTACTGTCTTGGGATGCTCAGGTGTCCCTCTCCAAAGCAACTTGGTGCTTTCGTCTTTTTTCATCCCCTTGGCAGACTCGGCAATTTCAATCAACCGCTCTGAGGCGTCCGATCTTCTGTTGAGAACCACATCTTCAACACGCTCTTTGAGCTCTGGCTCCAAGTCATCGTAAACACCGATCATGCCGGCATTCACGATGCCCATGTCCATACCCGCCTTGATGGCGTGGTACAAAAACACGGTGTGTATGGCCTCTCGAACGGGGTCATTGCCCCTGAAGCTGAAGGAGACGTTGGAGACACCGCCAGACACTTTGGCGCCTGGCAAATTGGCCTTGATCCATGCCGTTGCATTGATGAAGTCCACCGCATAATTGTTGTGCTCTTCAATACCAGTGGCAATGGCAAAAATGTTGGGATCAAAGATGATGTCCTCTGGCGCAAACCCCACACGGTTCACCAAGATCTCATAGGCTCTCTCGCAAATCTGTGTTTTTCTCTCAAACGTATCGGCTTGACCCAACTCATCAAAAGCCTCTTTAAGTTCCTGTTTGTGTTCCTCATCTTTGGCTTCTAGTAGAGAGGAGATAAAGTCCTCTATAACTATCCAATCCTCACTATCGTCAGTATGTAGTTCTAATTCCATTAATTTTTCGCTCCAATTTTTAACCTTATCTAGTTCCATTTTACTTCTTTTAATAATTACATTTGTTCTGCTTTCTTTTGTAACTCCTTTGCGTTTTCTATTAATTCATTTGCCTTATCCAATAACTCTTGTTTCTTTTTATCCTTTTCATTATCCATGTCTACATT
>CAIKYO010000236.1 GCA_903831655.1 uncultured Burkholderiales bacterium | reverse complement strand
GGGACTCGAACCCCCGACCCGGTGATTAAGAGTCACCTCACGCGCATCGTAAGATTTCATCAGAATCTCCAATTGAGCGTAATTACATAGCCACTAGACCCCTTGGCTGACCCAACTTTACCTCTATATGTGGCACGGCTGTGGCACGGGTATCCTGCCAAAAGAACTGTGCTGAATTAGTTATTCGTACCTTGATCTATTCTGCCGGGCTTATAACTCCTCCTATTTGCAGCTACACAGGCTGGTTTAATGACTGATCGTTGCTGATCTTTCACGCCCAAGGAGCGCTTTCGCCAGTGACATCTATCTGGCAAGATGACGACTATGAAAAAGTTTATCTTGATTACCTTTTCCTCAATTTTTTTAATTGTTGGCTCACCGCAGTTGATAGCTTTTGCGGACGCACAGGGATCGGTTGCAGGAAATCCAGGCACATCGGCAATTGCGCAAGCGCAACAGACTTTAGCGGAGGCTAAATACCAGTACTGCATTGCTCAATCATCACTAGGGACCACTGCTGCACAAATTAGTGGGAGTCCCGCTCAGACTCAGAATTCAAATTGTGGCACCGATCCTGAATCCACTGCTGTCTCAACCACCTCAAGCAGCAGCAATTACCATCAAGCTTCTTTACCTTCACAAGCGGTTACAACATCACAGGTTACAAGTTTGACTCTTTCAGAATATTCAATACTTCAGGGTGGTTCCGTGGATATCGATTACGAAGTGATTTCACCGACGGCGCTCAATGGCAGCTCTATCTGTTCCTTGTTGGGCCCGAATAGCGTTAATTTAAGCGCGATTGCAAGCAAAATATCGGGCACTGATACAGATGCAATCTTTAAAGCCACGATTCAAGTTCCTAATGCCGCTCCTAATGGAGCATATTCCGTGGTCTGCTCTATTCCTTACAACACCCTGGGGCAAGGAGGGCTGTACACCTCGCCAACTTCAATCCAAGTGGGTACTCCAGTGGTTGCACCCTCTGCCATCCCCTCTGCCATCCCCTCTAACCCCTCTCAAGCGGCCTCTCAACCTGATAACTCCGGAGATTGGGCTAAATATCTACCTACTTGGAGCGCAGCTGTAGCCAAGGCAGAAGCGCTATTAAACAGTCCAATTGCGAAACTTCCAGCGATGTCTGCAACGATTAAGGTAATTTCTGGGGACTTATCTTTTCAATACACATCAGATTTTCTAATGCGGAACACACTCAGTCTGTTAAATGCCACAGTTCGTCTCTCAGCTGATTTAACTCTTGCCCAGGCTCAAGCAGCACCACTGCTCAAAAAAGCTCCAGTGACCATAAATTGTTTCAAAGGGCGCAAGAGTGAAACGCTAACAGGCGTTAGCCCCAAGTGTCCTGCAGGATTCAAAATTAAGTCTTGAAGCGTGATGTGAAACCTAATTAGTCACCATTACCAAATCACAAAACCTCATGAATCTGTCATTGTCGCTCAATGCATGTATCGCGGAAAATCGCGAGCAAAAAAACAAGTGGAGAGCTTCGCGTATCATGGATTTGTAAGGCTTTTTTGCGCTCAAAAATGAAGTAATTGATACTTAATTGAGTTCAAGCTACAAAAAATCACAAAGACACGCCCAAGTGGATTGTATGGAAGTCTTGTTTTTTATGTAAAGAAAATCGACACTCCGAGCGACAAATTTTGATAACTCCGACACGATCTCAAGTGCTCCTTTATTGTCCGTTTCCCACCACAAATTGGTGTAATCGGAAGGATGATACAAATTAGTAATTTATCTGTAGCTGAAGCAGCTCAACTTATGAATGTAAAGGAAAGGTTTGTAAGACGACTAGTAGCGGAACGCCGCATCTCTTTTCTAAAGCTCGGTAAGCATGTGCGAATCCCAGAAGAGTCGATTAGAGATTTTGAGAATTCTTCATGGGTTGAGAAATTGAATTAGGTGAGCGATGAGGGAGGAAACTGCTCGAGGTGAAAGCTTTTTTGCGATGGTCCCATTAACTATGCGCAGCGCCCCTTTGAACGGTGCTGATTGGTCCGTCTATATAACTCTTGATGGGATGCAAGGAGACAAAGAGTTTTGCTGGCCTAGCATCAATTTCATAGCGGAGGTTACGATGCAGTCACGGAACTCTGTAACGCGTGCCGTTGAGAAACTAGAAAATCTTGGTTTTTTGACCGTAAGGAGGAAGCGTGGTTCTGGAAACAAGTATTTCGTTTTGAACGGAGCTCGGCGAGCTGGTCAAGAGTTTCAACCACTGCCCGAATGGGCAGTCAAGAATGTCAAAAAGAACAACCTCAGGTCGAAAGTTGATTCAAAAGAGACCCATTAAGCACATTCAAAAATGGACCTTGGTGAACCCAATCTTGAATCAGTAATTAGATCATTAATTAAATCATTTCAAAATATTGAAATAAATCAAGACAGACCGCCTCAGACGCCGGCGGGGCTCCTCATCGATTAAAAATCGATGGATTTCACAAGAAAACATCTGCTAAGTGAAGGCTCTTCCTAGCACAATGTAGTAACCGCAAATTGCGGCCTATAAGGAGGTAAGAAATGGCGAAGAGTAGGAATTCGTGGGGTGCAATCCGTAAATTGCCCTCAGGGCGTTTCCAGGCGAGATGGCGAGGTCAGAGCGGCAAAGTTCAAACCGCTCCCGTCACTTTTGCAACCCGTACCGAAGCTCAAAGGTTCTTGTCCAAGACGAGAACAGAAATTGAAGATGGCACATGGAAAAAAGTGGACTTGGGAAATCAAGCATTTGGACCATTTGCAAAACGATTCCTTGAATCACATCGAAGCAATGTTCGCGAAGTAACGGCCGTCAAATACGAAACTCACTTGAGAATCCATATTGAGCCAATCTTCGGCGAGCGCAGCCTCAACTCTATTAAGAGTATTGATGTTTCTGAATGGGTGTCCGATTTAGGGGAGAAGGGGTTTAAAATCGGAACGCTTCGTGGGGCACATGGGGTTATGCGACAGGTTATGACCGAGGCTGTCCGATCTGGGCTCATTGACGCCAACCCTTGCGCCCATACTCGTTTCCCCAAATCGACTCGTTATGAACCAAACATAATCACTCCGCAAGAAGCGAATATTCTCATCGAAAACATGCCTAGTCGTTATAAGGCTTTTGTGATGGTACTTGCTTACTGCGGCTTGAGATTTGGAGAAGCTGCTGCGTTAAGGAGAGATTGTGTTGATTTAGATAATCGCATGATTCATGTAGTCGAAAGTGTCACAAATGCAGGAGGTAAGACAGTTTGGAGCCTTCCAAAGACCTATGAAAAGCGTTCGATTTCCTTACCTAACTTTTTAATCGATGCACTGCGCTCGCACTTAGAGTTATTTACGGCACTTGATGCTCATTCGCTGGTATTTACCGGAGAAGGCGGTGGATGGGTTCAAAACAACAACTTTCACAAGAGAGTGTGGAACCCGGTAATCAAAAGACTCATGAATCAAGGCGCCATTCAGGTAAGCATCGTGCCAAAAGATTTAAGGGCAAGCTGTGGATCGTGGGTCGCAGCCGAAAATGGGGTTCTAGAAGCTGCGAAGCGACTAGGGCACTCAAGCACAGCCACAACCACTAAGCACTATGCGCGGCCAATCGCAGGCCGTGACATTGTCGTAGCAAGAAATCTAGATGCTCTATTCAGTGAAGTTTCAAGAAGCATCTCGGCGGCTTCATAAATCACTGTGGCACGAATGTGGCACGGAAATAAAACTAAATAGTGATTGGTCGAAATAATTACGCTTGACCAACGTCTTTACAGTGCGTTGTGAGGGACTCGAACCCCCGACCCGGTGATTAAGAGTCACCTGCTCTACCAACTGAGCTAACAACGCGGGATTTAACTATTAAGTTGTTACTGCGGTACTTCTACGTCCAACCATTTGGTTCAACGGCAGACCCTATCAGCGACAGGGTCTCCTAGGAAAACTCGTCCAGCCGTGGCTTAT
>CAIKYO010000235.1 GCA_903831655.1 uncultured Burkholderiales bacterium | reverse complement strand
GAACAAGTGGGACACAGCCATGGGAGCGAACAAGGACTGTTCCTTTGCGCATCTGGCCCGATTGGAATGGCGCCAGTTTTCGCCAATCGTTACCAACAAAATAGAACCATTCAAGAAGGCGATCAATTCACCCTGCTCATCGAAAACAACGGATTTGGCGGTTTTTATACTGAATTGGGTCGCACCTGCGTTTTAGGTAAAGCTTCGCAGGAAATGAAAGATGAATTTGAGTTCGTCATTCAAGCCCAAAAGTTCACGGCCTCACTGCTTAAACCGGGTGCAGACTGCAAGGACATCTGGAACGAGTACAACCAATACATGCGAGAACATGGAAGGCCAGAAGAAAAAAGGCTGCATTGCCATGGACAAGGCTACGACATGGTTGAAAGACCATTGGTTCGCATGGATGAGACCATGAAAATCGCAAAAAACATGGTCTTGGCGGCTCACCCGACTTACACCACCGAGAGAACCTACAGTTGGGCATGCGATGACTTTTTAGTGGGCGATCACGATGCAAGCGAGAGACTGCATCAATTTCCCCAAAAGATATTCGAGCTCTAAACACTCAATTGTTGCTTCGAGCGTAAGAGTAGATCAATCAGAGAATTTATTCATCAGTGATTCCAGCTGACTTGATCACGCTCGACCAACGAGCCTGCTCCGTTTGAAGTAAGCTTTTGTATTGTGCTGGACTTCCTGGTTGAGGTAAGCTCGTGAGCTCTGCAAACTTAGAGATGACCTCCGGCGAAGCGAGCGCTTCGTTGGCTACATCCACCAAGCGCTTGACCAATGCAGGCGGCAACCCAGCAGGAGCGACCAATCCATAAGCTCCATCTGCCACCCAAGCCGGTAGGCCAACGTCTGTTGCACTTGGAACATCTTTCAATGAATTCAAGCGCTGTGAATCACTCAAAGCCAAACCTCTAATCGACCCCATTTTGATTGGAGAGACCAAGCCAGAAACCTCTCCAATCATCAAGTCAACGTGCCCTCCCATCAAGTCTTGAAGAGCAGGACCTGAACCTTTGTAAGGAACATGAACCAACTTGAGACCCGTCAACTTTTGAAACAACTCACCCACGACATGTGCACTGCTCGCAACGCCAGGCGAAGCAAATGTGATTTCACCAGGGTGTGACTTGGCTTGAGCCAACAAATCGCCGATTGATTTAAAGGGCGAATTTGAGCTCACTACCAATACGTTTGGAGTTCTGACCAAAGTGGTGAGTAAACTAAGTCCATTGATTGGGTCAAAAGGCATTTTTTTGGTTATGAAAGGGGCATAAACCATCGCTCCAGTACCCGCCATTCCAAGGGTATAGCCATCGGCTTGAGCGTTAGCAACGGCTGCTACACCAATCAGCCCACCAGCACCGGCTTTGTTTTCAACGACAAGGGTCGTACCCAATTTGGACTCCATGACTCGAGCCAAAGACCGACCCATCGCATCAACGGGTCCACCAGCAGGAAAGGGAACCACAAGGACAATGGGTTTTTCAGGATAAAAGGCAAGTGCAGAGGTGGCCAGTAGAGCCAAAATCCAAAATGCCAATGGCTTCATGACTGATCCTAAGCGGCTCATGAACCCTCACCCAAGTGCTTGACGACCCAAGGGAGAACGACAGTTTTGAAGATCTCATCATCTTTGATGGTCCTGGATCTGCCCATGTGACCACCATCAGGATTAAACCAAACTTCTTTAGGGCTTCCAGTTCTGAGCAAGAGGTACAAATCCTCAATGGGGACTTGAGTGTCTTTCGCACCGTTGACCAACAACATTGGAGCTGAAGGCTTATCTAACCATCCAGCATCTTTAATAGACATTTTTGGGCCATAAGCCAAAAAGTCATCCAAAGTTTTAACGCCATAAATGGCAGCTCTAGCTTCAAAGAGGCCAAAAATATACTCCGTATTTCCCAAAGCCTTTTTTTGCCACTCAGGTGAGAAATACTCGTGAACGGGCCCTGCCTGAACCACAGCCCCTTTTATTCTCCCTTTCTCAGTGAAAGCCACCCTAGCGGACCAATGTCCTCCCCAACTGCCTCCGAAGATCACAATCCGCTTAGAGTCGAGATCAGTCCTTTTCTCCAAAGCATCGATTGCAGCAGAAAAAACGCCCTCAGCTCCCGGTTCTATTTTTATCTTATCTTGACCCGTCCCTGGCATGTCCATGGACAAGAAAGCCACACCATGCTTCAAATATTCAAGCTCTCGAATGGCGTTGTTTTCCTTTCTCGAATCTAGCCCACCCACAGTGATCACGATGGGAGGTTTGGAGACACCTTTAGGTATACCCAAATATGCTTTGATGGTTTGTCCCTTAAAGCCAAAGACAAATGTCTCCAAGTGCTGATCTGATATTTTGGCATAGTGAGCAAATGCGTCGACGGCTTTGTCATACGATTGCCGCGTCAAATCGGTATCTTCGACAGGGAATCTTCCAAAGAGGAAATACTGCATGGCTTGCTGATAAGCTTGCGCTGCTGCAGACTTATCTTTGGATTCAAACGAACTACCCTGCTGCATGTATTTATCACCCAACGGCATCCATGCCGTGGCCCAATCATCATGACTCAAACTTTTGAGATTTGCGAGAGCGACGCTCACATCACTGGCTTTGAGTTCAGCAACTGGATAAGCACCTCGATTGGCACGATCTTGAATTTCGGCCTTTAACTCAGGTAAGGTTCTGGCAGGCGCAATTTGGGCTCTTACAGAGGCCAAACAAAACAAACTGATGAGAGTAAATGTAATTCCCAAAAAACATAACTTTCGATTCATAAAATTTCCTCGATCAAGAATCAACCCTGCACAAAACCACAAACTGAATCAAGCTCACAGCTTAATACAAACGAAAACACCTGAAATCAAGGTAAATCCTTAGGTGACGATTCCATTGAATCGATTCAATCATTAACCTTTTCAATAAATCAGGGTAAAACATGATCACAAATCTAAACGTCAGAAGTACATTTTGATTACAAAGACCATGCGATTTGAAAATAGAGTGAAGCCATGCGTTCTTGATCAATCGTCACAAGAGGAGTTTGCACATGGGAAGGAACGGACAAATTGAAAATCAGCGGCGACAATTTTTAAAATGGGCTGCTGCAAGTCCTCTACTTGCCACTTCGGGGCTTCATGAAGTTTTAGCCCAAACATATGGTCGACGACCAGATCCGATGGTTTGGTCATCTAACCTAAATTTAGATGACTTGATCAAATCCCCTGCAGAGGCGATCAATGTGTTTGATTTTGAACCCGTTGCACATCGAAATGTCCCACCTGCACACTTTGGCTACATGGCTTCTGGAATAGACGATGAGATCACATTAAGGGCAAATCGAGAGTCATTTTTAAAGTATCAGTTGCGACCAAGAAGAATGCGCGATGTAAGCTCAATTGACATGTCGATCAACTTATTTGGTTCGCACTGGAAAACACCTTTGATTTTGGCCCCTACGGGTGGCAATAGAGCCTATCACTCCGATGGAGAGCTAGGCGTCGCTAGAGCGGCCAAAAACAAAGGTCATTTGAACGTTCTCTCAAGTGCAGCTTCAGCATCCATAGAGGACACCATTGCAGCAAGACAGGGAGAGGTTTGGTATCAACTGTACGCAACCTCTAGTCTAGAGGTTGCTCAAAAAGTGGTGCGTCGCGTGGACAAAGCTGGATCACCCGTTTTAGAGATAACTGTCGACCGCAATGGCGGCAGGAACCAAGAAACCATGCTTAGACTCAAGAAACAAGATCCAAGACAATGCAGTACTTGCCATGTCCACGGACCCGGTAGCGCAGAGGAGAGACCTAACTTCGATGGCATTGATATGAGCAATGTAAAAAGTATGCAATCGTCAAATATGACCTGGGACTTTGTCAAAAAAATGCGCGACACAACAAAAATGAAAATCGTGCTGAAGGGAATACTGACTCAGGAAGATGCAGAACTTTGCTTGAAATATGGAGTCGATGGAATTCACGTCTCTAACCATGGTGGAAGAAGTGAGGACGCTGGTCGCGCAAGCATTGATTGTTTATCTGAAATTGCAAAAGTTGCAAAGGGTAAAGTTCCGATCATCTTTGACAGTGGCATCAGGCGCGGTACAGATATTTTCAAAGCCATGGCTTTGGGCGCAGATGCTGTATGCATTGGCAGGCCTTACCTCTGGGGATTGGGAGCTTTTGGGCAAGAAGGTGTCGAGCGAGTCCTTGAAATTTTAGATACTGAATTGTTTGGCATCATGCAACAAATGGGGACGACGCGAATTTCTGAAATTCGACCAGAAATGATCCATAAAGTTTAAACAATTTAAAAGAAAAAGTGTGCCTAAATTGACCTAACCGTCAATCGCTGGCCTCAATCTTTGCTAACTTGACCAATCGACCAGCGACCTCTACGTCATGATTGATGAGAGCGACAAATTCTTCGTGGGTATTACCAATGAAATCAAAACCATCTAAGGATGCCTTTGCTTTCAGTTCTGGATTGGACAGTCCCTTCAAAATTGCAGTATGCAACTTAAGTAATATTGGCTTTGGTAGACCTGCAGGCGCAAACAATCCAGTCCAAGTTGGAGGCGGCTCAAAACTTGGGAAAAACTCCGTAATCAAAGGAACATCTGGATATGCATCAAGCCTTTTGGTACCAGCACTCGCAATCAAGCGCAATCGCCCTGCTCTCACATGCGCACTCACATTTGACACGATCGAGAGAGTCATCGGAACTTGTCCAGAAATAACGTCAGTAATCACCCGGTTGTCGTTGTAGGGCACATGCATAATATTGATTCCAGTTGCTGCTGACAAACTTGCTCCAGCGAAGTGACCCTGCGTTCCGATTCCTGTGCTGCTGAAGGAGACTTTTTCTGAATTTAACTTGATATATTCAAGAAACTCTTTGAAATTTTTGACTGGAATACTGGGATTCACTGCCAGCAAAAGTGAGGTTCTCCACAAAGCACTGATGGGAGTTAAATCTTTAGTCGCATCAATGGGTTCACCCTTTGAAAGGTAGCGCCTTGTAACTGGTACATTTTGAGAAGCCAATAAGATGGTGTAACCATCTGGACTCGATCTCCTTGTCGCCTCAAATGCAATGAGCCCACCTGAGCCGCCCTTGTTCTCAACCACAATGGGTTGACCCAACTCAGC
Organism: uncultured Burkholderiales bacterium; assembly: GCA_903831655.1. GTDB lineage: Bacteria > Pseudomonadota > Gammaproteobacteria > Burkholderiales > Burkholderiaceae_C > Limnohabitans. The sequence continues at coordinate 3,575 of CAIKYO010000235.1, read as the reverse complement.
TGCAATGCTTGTGAAAATTTGTCTTGAAAGAACGTCACCACCATAGCCGGGTACGTATTCGGAAATGACATGTATTGGCTTGTTTGGATAGGTCTGTGCATGTATACATATTGAATACATGATCCCTAAGATCACCATCAATGCTTTGGAATCAATTCGAATGATTTTGAATATGAAATTAAACATAACTTTGATTTTTGAATCGCTTTAAAAATTTTAGAGTTCAATCGACTTTTTCAACTCAGGGTTTGATCTGAGTCAGCAATCCATGCAATCAACTTAATGACTTGCGACTCTTCTCATTGAAAAATTTGGGTGTAAACCATCTTGCGTTAAGGGTAAAAGTAATATTCAATGATTGAAAAGTTTTTAATTCATCTAAATCAACCATTATTCGAAAACAAATTGACATGAATTCTTTTTCTGTTCGACATTCCACCGTTTATCCAATGGCTCTTATTGGCATATTTCTATTGAGCTTTGGTTTTTCACAAACTGCCTTCTGCTATGAGCCGAATGCCCATTTTTCTCTTGAAATTACTGAAACTCCGTACCGCAAAAACGAAGAAGGCCGAGAGTTAATGGCTCGAATTTATAAGCCCGTTGGCCAAGGTCCTTTCCCTGTCATCCTTGATTTTCATGGTGGCGCATGGAATGCAAAGGATCGACTCGCCGAAGAACCCATGGACAGAGCCTTGGCGCAAAGTGGACTCGTGGTTATTGCAGTGGATTTGACACTCGCAAAGCAGTCGCCCTACCCTACAAATTTACAAGATGCAAGCTATGCAATTCGATGGGTTAAATATCATGCAAGTAAATGGAACGGTGAGATTAAAAAACTTGGCGTTTACGCAAGTTCCAGTGGAGGCCATGTCGCAGAACTTTTACTCATGAAACCTAAGCATCCTGTGTGGAACGCTTTAACCTTCAAAGAAAACACATCTTTGAACTCAAACATCGACTTTTTAGTTCTTCGCTCGCCCATCAGCAACCCAAGGGCGAGGTATGAAAACGCGGTAGAGAAAAAACGCAACAACATGATTCAAAACAATGTTAACTATTTTGTACCATGGAGTAGCATTGATGAGGCCAATCCTCAAGCCATTCTCGATCGCCATGAAAGCGTTAACCTCAAACCCATACTCATCATGCAAGGCGAACTCGATGACAATGTACTACCAGCAGTACAAATGCATTTTTGTGAAACATACAATAAAGCTGGAGGTGAATGTACGATTGAGATTTTCCCAGGCTCTGAGCATGAGTGGGTAGCCACACCCGGCCTGCAAACCGATCGAGCTCAAGATCGAGCTCGACAGTTCATTGCACAACAACTTCGCTGATTAGCCTTTGTCAAAGACTTAGAATCCAAGCGACAATTTGTTTGGCATCATCATCAGTGACGTTAGGATGCGGTGGCATGGGGATTCTGCCCCAATTACCAGCGCCACCAGCTTTGATTTTCTTAGCAAGTGCAATGCTGGCTGCTTCATGGTCGCCTCGATATTTTTCGCTAACCGCTTTATATGCAGGACCCACTACTTTTTGCTCAACGTTGTGGCAGTTTAAACATCCATATTGTTGAACCAGAGCTCCACCCGCAGGGGCCTGCGCCCAGGCTCCCCAAGAAAATGCAACTGTTGATAGGAGATAGAGTATTTTTCTTTGCATGATACGTCCTTGAATCAAAACGCCAATGGATTGGGTCGCATTTGAACTTTATACACTTTGGGTGAACTGTCTTTGCTTCCATCTCCACCGTGGAAGTTGGCTCGGGTTCCTGTCGTCGTCCAAAGGCCTTTGCCCTTCCAGCCCAAAGCTGCATTATCAATTCGACCGTCCACATTCTTTGAAAAGAAACCCAGTGGATAAGGAATCCTCAAATTGATCATTTTCCCGTTCACCAAGGCCATCAAAGCCTCCCCTCCGTTAGAAGAAGCAATGGGGACATCTCGACCCAGGCCCAATGTATTGTAGAGGTCGACCCAAATATAGTAAGCCCCGTCTGCGCTTCCTGTGCTTTCCACGTTTTTGAACTGTGGTCCGGGAAATGGGTAGAGGGTCCAACCCTCTGGACAATGTGTTCCTTGAGCAGTGGTAGGTCCATTCAGTGGTCCCTTACAAAGGTTTCGATTGAAACTGGCCATGTGTCCGCTCGAGAGCACTGTCCACACCACTCCCTTTGAATCAATATCTACACCTCTAGCACCAAAGGCACCTTTTGGCGGTTGAAAGATTTCAGCGAGAGCAGTATGAGTTGGATCTTGGCCAGGCATTAATCGAATGAGATAACTGGGTTGATCGATGCGAGAGAAGCCCACATCCATAGATTGCCCCCAAATTGCATTGTCCACTGGACTGGCTTGAACTCCATAAAACCCTGCAATAACCCGTTTGTCCTTTCCAGGATCTAAGGGTTGATTCGCCTCAACGTAATCATCCCTTTTTCCGTTTGCATTGGTATCAATGATCAAAGGTGTCCAACCCTGCGATTTTTGGCCATCCTTGGTGGCCAAATACATGCGAGTATTGAGCCAACCCACCACTCCGGCACCTGCACCTCCTGCACTTGTCCATAAAGTATTATCTTTGTCATGACCAAAATACAAATGTTGAGTGGTAAAGCATGTATCGATTAGATTCCACTCCTTGGTCTTTGGATCGTAAACAGACAATTGCCTCACAGAGCTATTGAGAGGAACAACTTTTGCCGAGGGATGATCCGATCCTTCTTTACAAAAGTCAGGATTGTTTTCTCCACGGTTTCTGGCCGCAAACCACAACTTACCCTGATCATCCCAAATCAAATTGTGGATACTATCGTGACCATCCCAAATAGGCTCATCACCCCAATAAGCAGAGGTTGATCGAGGTAAGGTCAATGAAGATGGCGTATTTGGATCCGCAAAAGGCATCTTGATTGAAGAGGCAACATTTTTAATTGGATCGAGTGTCGGCACCAAATCTGTGCTCTCCTCTGGAGCGCCATAAATTAAACCATTGGCGTTAAGGTTCGGGTGACGTTTATCTGTAGATATCGCATCGTGCATGTAATATTTAGGAGTAGACCAATCCCACATTGTGTATACAGCATTTCTCTCAATACCTTTTGGTCTTTCTGGTTTTGCAAAGGGCACCTCCCCCTTTGCAATTCGATCAGTCCAATCGGCATACATTGCAAGTCCGCGATCGGGGCCTAATCTGCCCAAAGTCAAAGCCATGTTACCCATGGCTTGACCCGCTTGAGTTCGCTGGGCCCAGGCAAGAAAGGAATCACCAGGATGTTGAGATTTAAAAAGCTCAGGAACTTCTCTGATTCCCCTGGTTCCCAATGCGTGACACGATTGACAAGAGTTTTTCATGGTGTCAATCCAATAGGCTTGGGTTTTCATGAAGGTAGGTATGCCGTTTCCAGCATCTCCTGTTCCTGGAAACTCACTTGCTTTAGGAACATCAATCATTGAATACCAATATACGCCAGGAAAATATTTAGCCTCTTCCTGCGGATTGGGGGCTTGAACCGCTTTTAAGTTCAGCATTTGTCCATTGTGAGCTTGAACCTTGGCTGAATCAAT
>CAIKYO010000234.1 GCA_903831655.1 uncultured Burkholderiales bacterium | reverse complement strand
TTTACGCATCATAAAGCTCACCAAATAACCCTTAATTTAGGATGAATCTCTTCCTGCTTACGTTCAAAATTCTTCAAACTACCAACTTCTTCAGGACAACGATCACCAGTATAATGAATTTTGTGAACATCACAATAATGTTCGGTACCTGACATCTTAGATTCACGCTCTTCCTCTTCAAGACGCTCAGAAGGCTCTTCAGTACCTATAGTAGGACTAGTATCTGCTGCAAAATAATTCTTACGCTCAACCAACACGGATTGAACTTTCGTCTTATTAAAATCTTTAGGACGAGCAACAACTAATTCAATATCTCCCTTCTTGCCCGGATCAATAGTTCTAAAACTATTCTTCTTAAATTTACTAGGATCCTCTTGTCTAAATCTAGCATAATCTTCAGTAACTCGAGGATTTTCACCGGGAAACGGCTTTACAAATTGTGGAAACTTCTTTTGATATTTCGTTGCAATACCTTTAGCTGCAAGGCTATGCCTAGATGATTCATATCTCCAACCAGATGGCTTCATCATTTTTCCTCACCCTTCAATCTTTTTTCATAAGCATCCACTCTACGAACCTTCAATTTTCTCCATTCACTCACAAGTTCAGGATTTTTCTTATCGAACTCCTTATGCTTAATCACAGAATCAGTAGATAATGCTCCTGCATCAACAAGAACCAACTTACCATCCTTCATAGACCAAGAAGAAGTCTTAACAATATCACCCCAAGCAACATTTTTGAACTTAACAAGTTCCTTAATACCAAGTTTTTCTAATTCCTTCATAAGTTCAGGATTCTTATTTTCAAAATCTTCAGAAGAGTATTTCTGCAAAACTCTCATCTTATTCCAAACTTTTTGTCTATTCGCATTAGCATCAGAATCTACAACAACATAATCAGGACCACGCTCAACCACTTTTGGAGTGAGAGGAACATCTTTACCTTCTTCCGCATTCTGAGCAAGACCGCGAGGATTCTTCGCCACCTTCAAAACTTTATCTTTGTTCAATGTAAAAACAACCCTGTCAGAACCCTCACCAATCTTGTGCAATTCTTGAGGATCAAACTTTTCAATGGCAACTGCATGGCTTTTACGAGCGTAATAACTACTACGAATTCCCTTAGCTGACAAACTATGTCGCCATTGCTCTTCACGCCAACCTTTCATTCAACACATTCCTTTACCCTTAACAGGATGCTTTGAATGCATGTGTTTGCTACTGCTGCTACTGCTCGAACTAACTTTCATGTGTTTAACCATTTTTTTCACCTGCGTTTAGTACCTACCCTATACCCATAATCTAATGATTTAAAATAGATAGTTTGAACGATTTTAGTGCTAATATTCGAACCAGTATTAATTAATTTGCCAGATTTCGGCAATTGCCTCGGTTGACCATAAGCCACTTTATGCAAACGTTTGTAAATTGTCATTTTTTTCACCTACAAATCATTAGTTCTTTTCCTCAAAGCCTCAACTTTAATCGGATGAATGAAAGACATCTTCTGAGGATTCTGCAAAGCGCGAATCGTACGATCACGAATATCATGATTGTGCTGCATCATCATAACTTGCTCATTAACCCCGTTACGATCAATTACTGACACCGTATCTTCACCATCACGAGTATCAAGAGCCTGAATGCCGCGCTTCCTTAAACTCTCCTGATCTGCATGAGCATACTTTAATTTCATACGATCAAAAGACAAACCACTACGAACATCATCCATAATCTCATTGAAAGGAACTTGCTCCTCGTGCTTATTCGCATAAAATAAAGGATCTAATTGTTTATTAGCATAATATTTAGTACGAATACCCTTTGCAGCAAGACCGTGTCCCACCGAATTACCATACCAACCAGTAATTTTTCTCATTCAATCCATCTCAATTCTTTTTTTATG
>CAIKYO010000233.1 GCA_903831655.1 uncultured Burkholderiales bacterium | reverse complement strand
TGAAATGGAAATCGATGTTGACAAATCTTCTGCTTTGGCTGCCGCTTTCATTGCCGCAACAGCTCCTACCATTGCAACAAACAAATGGGCATATTCGAAAACCGATTCCTCATCACCTTCGCCCATTAGCTCAATTCCTGACTTGTTTTCTCGACAGTCAATGAGCTTGCCACGCCCAACCGATATGTTTTTGGCTTGAAGGACAAAGCCATTTAATAGAAGGCGAGCGACGGAAAAGACGGCTCCATACTGAGTCCATCGGCTTGATTTGACCAATTTACCTGGTTCATCGATTGCCATTACTTCACCTTGACGATCTTGAATTCGGTTTTGGGTGGAAATGTATTGATGGAGCCGTGGGGCTCGATATCACGAATCTTCAGGCGATAGTCGCAATCGCAGTCTGTGAGTTCCAGCTCATTGCCCTGGAATCGAATCGATAGTCCCATGTATTCTGCTAGGGCACAGAGCTTTTTGAACTTTGCCATGGTGGGATGCTTGTCGGTGAGCTTTGTCATACTATTGATTCCATATAACCAGCATATTGATTGTGATAAATATACAACGGCGCTATGTCAGAAAACACAGCGCCATTGCAGGTTTCATTCACCAGGTCGAACTTGAACGTTCTTAATGTTGTTACAGTCCGTTCCAACGCCCTTGATGTGGAATGAGCCATTTTGAACAGGGACTGTCTTGGATAGCACAATCTCTTCATTGGCAATGATCGAAATTTTCATTTGAGAAGCAAGTGCGCCTCTAAATGTAAACTTACCGCTAACATCGCATTTGCCTCCTTCCGAAACCCAGCCCAGCACTGAAAGATTTCTGGCTCCTGGAATGTCCTTATACTCCCAGCCCAGGGTGAAATATCCAATGCCTTCGATCTGTTTTTCGTCAGACATCAAGCGCTCCGAGAGCTTTGCCAGGGCATCTGACCTTTCTTTTAGCTCTGACTTAAAATCCTCCACTTGCTTCTCAGCATCTTTTACCTTCGTCTCAAGACCCTGATTTTTTGAATCAAGATCCTTGAGCTTGTTGATTACATCAGAGGAAGTGCAACCGCCGAACAAAAAAAAGAAACAGGAATAAACGACTCATTATCTCAACCTTTCTATAAAAGACATTTGTGATTTGTTGCGGATACATTGCTTGAATGCGAGGCTTATATTAGCGACTCCTTTCTCTATCGTATCAACTCCCGCTACGGAACCATTGTGTGAGATATATCAGCACACTTGGTGACGATGTGCTTTAATAAATTCCTTGGCTTGGTAGGCAAAATCAGGATTGGGGTGCCTATCAAACCATTCCAGCTTGAAATCATAGAATACCTGCATATTGTCTTTTACCATATCAATGGTCAATGCCGGATGTCTGGCAACTATGATACGAACGCACTCGGCAGGACATTCGGCTATTTGTAGTAAAATAGAAGCCGGAATTCCATCATACATGGCTGCATATTGCTTTTCACAAGGATGAGAACCATTTGCCAAACTCACCAATTCATCATAACTCATTTTCATATTTTACCTCCTTAAATACAAAAAGGGCTTTGCAGCCCTCTTTGCTCTACAGATAAATCTTCGGCGATTCCACTTTCACATTCTTGCCTTCCAGCGTTAGGCTCTTGGCTCCGTTCTTCGCCGTCTTCAAATACCCAAGCTCCTCCAGCTTCATTTGCTGCACCGCAATCCATGCTTTGCGCACCGCATAATTGGCATCGGGATTGTAATGCTCCGCAACTCGCAT
>CAIKYO010000232.1 GCA_903831655.1 uncultured Burkholderiales bacterium | reverse complement strand
TAAAAATAAAAACCTTCAGCGTGTGCTGCAATTGCACCGCTCAAACCCAATAAAGCGACCAGAGCTGATTTTTTGACAACTGACTTCATATTTTCTCCAAGTTAAAAAATGGTTGTTTGATTTGTAACCGATGCACTCACGCAAAATACAGGCCACATCACGTCTGATCAAAAATGAATACAAACGATTAACTTTTAAGGGTTAATCACTAGATTTTATGACAGGAGAATGAAAGTTTTCAGCGCTATTACTTAAAAAACACCAAAAAACAACGCGCCAAAAAGGTGCGTTGCAGTCGATAGGCCGTGCACGCACCAAAATCAAACAGCCAAAAGGCTTTAGGTGGTTTGAATGCCCAGTTTTGAGAACAAGGCTTGGTCCAAAGCCCAGTTGGGGTTGCCTGTGGTGAGGAGTTTGTCACCATAAAAGATGGAATTGGCACCTGCCAAAAAGCACAATGCCTGGATACCGTCACCCAGGGCTTGCCGACCCGCGGACAAACGCACCCGAGTGGTGGGCATGGTGATGCGAGCCACGGCAATGGTGCGCACAAATTCCAAAGGATCCAAATCCTCCAAGTGGCTCAAGGGTGTTCCCTCCACGTGAACCAAGTGGTTGATGGGCACGGACTCGGGATAGGGGGACAAGTTGGCCAATTGGTGGATCAAGCCTCCACGTTGTGCGCGACTCTCTCCCATGCCCACAATCCCTCCGCTGCAGACATTCATGCCTGCTCTTCTAACGCTGCCCAAGGTGTTCAAGCGGTCTTCATAGACACGGGTGGTGATGATGTCCCCGTAGAGCTCGGGCGTGGTGTCCAAGTTGTGGTTGTAGTAATCAAGTCCCGCATCTTTGAGAGCATGCGCTTGTGGCTCGGTCAACATACCCAGTGTGCAGCAAGCCTCCATCTCCAGGTCTTTGACCACTTTGATGAGTTCTGCAACTTTTTCAACATCTCGGTCATGCAACTCTCTCCAAGCCGCACCCATGCAAAAGCGACTCGCGCCGTGTTGTTTGGCCTCAAGCGCAGCAGCCCTCACCTCCTCAACACCCATCAATTTGGTGGCCTCGACTCCCGTTTCGTGGTGGACCGATTGTGGACAATAACCGCAATCTTCGGGACATCCACCCGTCTTGATGGACAAAAGAGTGGAGAGCTGGACCTCATTGGCATTGAAGTGAGCACGGTGGACTTCCTGTGCTTGGTGCATCAAATCGTTAAAAGGCATGTCAAACAAGTGCTGAATGCGCTCCAAACTCCAACGCTCATTTTGCGCGTGCGCCTCACCCGCCTGATGGGACTTGGGGTGAAAGGTCATGGGCACGCTTTGCGCCTCGCTCATCTGAGCCTGAAGTGGGGAGTCGACCATTGAATTCATGTTGAGCACTCGTTTTAGATTCACCCCATTTTAACGCTTTCAAGCTCGTGAGGTGTAGACTCTTGACTTGTCGACTTCTCACTCGTACAAGCTCTCTCTGTCGTCTTTTTTACTTGGCTTTTCACCACATCTACCATGCCCTCATCACCCCCCTCGTCTTGGGTTAAGCGTTCACTCAGCAGTGTTTGGCACCCTTGCACACAAATGAAGCAACATGAACAAGTACCCCCCTTGTGCGTGGTCAAAGGGGAGGGTGCTTGGCTTACGGATGACCAAGGCTTGGTCTTCATGGATTGCATCAGCTCTTGGTGGACCAATCTCTTTGGTCACGCCAATCCACGCATTAATTCGGCGATCAAAAACCAACTCGATCGCATTGAGCATGTCATGCTTGCGGGGCTCACCCATCCCCCCGTCATTGAACTGTCTGAGAAACTCTCCTCGCTCACTGGACATCAATTGGGACATGCTTTTTACGCCTCAGATGGCGCGTCTGCAGTGGAGATCGCGCTCAAGATGAGCCATCACTTTTGGCGCATTGCAGGAAAAACTCAAAAGCGCCGCTTCGTCTGCCTCAAAGGCAGCTACCACGGAGAAACCTTGGGTGCTTTGAGCGTCACCGATGTGCCACTCTTTAGAGAGGCCTACGGGGAACTCTTGAGCAAACCCTACATCGTCATGAGCCCAGATGCGAGGCAAGCCAAGGACGGGGAGAGCGCCCAAGACGTGGCTTTGCGGGCGGTAAAAGAACTTGAACATCTCTTTCACAATGAGGCCCATCAAATCTCAGCTTTCATCATCGAGCCACTGGTTCAATGTGCAGGACAAATGGCCATGCACTCACACCTGTACCTCAAACGTGCACGAGCACTTTGCGATCAATACCAAGTCCATCTGATTTGCGACGAAATCGCAGTGGGTTGTGGACGCACAGGCACTTTCTTTGCAAGCGAACAAGCGGGCGTGTGGCCGGATTTTCTGACCCTCTCCAAAGGCATCAGTGGAGGATACCTGCCCCTGTCGCTGAGCCTCACCACAGACACCATTTACCAAGCCTTCTATGCGGACACCATGGCACAAGGCTTTTTGCACTCTCACTCCTACACCGGCAACCCCTTGGCCTGTACCGCAGCAAACGCTTGTCTGTCCATCTTTGAAGAGGACAAAGTGCTTCTCAATAACCAATCCCGTTCACAACAACTGAACACTGCTTTTGCTTGGGCCAAGGAGGACACCAGGATTGAGAATTTTCGCCAGACCGGCATGATTTTGGCCTTTGACTTGGCACACAAGGTGGCCAAAGATCATCCATTTTTTGCAAGAGACATGTTCCAACAGTGCTTGAATCAAAAATTACTGATTCGCCCCATCGGGCACACGGTGTATGTGATGCCCCCCTACATCTTGGAGGCCGAACAAATGGAGTTCATGGGTCAAGGTGTAGCCCAAGCCCTGCATCAAACCCTCTCAAGCTCTAAGAGCTCTACAGCACCATGAGCAACAGGGCACTTGAACTGGCAGCATCTAAGCTGGAGCAACTCCAAAGTGAGCACCTCCTAAGAACCCTGCGTGTTGCAAAGACTGCCACCGCGCCCATTCAAACTTTTGGCGACAAGAGTTACCGCGCTTTTTGCTCCAACGATTATTTGGGGCTGGCCAACGATCCAAGCATCAAAGCCGCTCTCATCGAGGCTGTAGGGCAATACGGGGTCGGTTCTGGCGCCTCACACTGGGTGAGCGGTCACAGCCAAGCCCATGAAGAACTTGAGAGCCGATTGGCTCGTTTTCAAAACGAACACATTCCAGCGTGTACAGCCCTTCTTTTCTCAACGGGTTTTGCAACGAATTTGAG
>CAIKYO010000231.1 GCA_903831655.1 uncultured Burkholderiales bacterium | reverse complement strand
TTTCATGCCAACTGCGGCATTGGGTGCTCCACACACGATATTGAGCAAAGAGGGCTGACCAACATCAACGCCACAAATGCGCAATCGATCTGATTTGGGATGCGCCTCAAGCGTCTTGATCTGTGCCACCACCACTTTTTCAAATGGAGGGGCTACGCTTGACAACTCCTCCACCTCAAGACCCGCCATAGTGAGCGTCTCAACCAGTGTTTCAACAGGAATGGAGGGGTTACAAAACTCTCTTAACCAAGACTCAGGCAGTTGCATTTGAAAGGATTCCTAACTGAAACTATTGGAACTGGGTCAAAAAGCGCAAATCGCCATCAAAAAACAGGCGCAAATCATTGACCCCATAGCGCAACATGGTGAGTCGGTCAGGACCCATGCCAAACGCAAAACCGATGTATTTTTCGGGATCAAGTCCCATATTTTTGATCACATTGGGATGCACTTGCCCAGAGCCTGCGACTTCGAGCCACCGACCGGCCAAGGGACCCTCGGAGAATTGAATATCAATCTCTGCACTGGGCTCAGTGAAGGGGAAGAAACTGGGCCTGAAGCGCAAAATAAGATCTTCACTCTCGAAAAATGTTTTACAAAAGTTGGTGAAAACCACTTTCAAATCTTTGAAGCTCACACGCTCACCAACCCAAAGCCCCTCACATTGATGAAACATGGGCGAGTGAGTGGCATCGCTATCGACTCGGTATGTACGGCCTGGTGCAATCACTCGAATTTCAGGCATTCTTTGATCCTGATCCAGCAAGGAGCGATAGCGCTTGACGTGCTGAACGGCATGCCTGATTTGCATCGGTGAGGTGTGCGTTCTCAACAAATACCCACCTTCCACATAGAAGGTGTCATGCATCGAGCGAGCGGGATGATTTTCTGGCGTGTTCAGTGCTGTGAAGTTAAACCAATCGGTTTCAATCTCAGGGCCTTGAGCAACCTCAAACCCCATAGAGGAGAAGATTTTCTCAATGCGCTCAAGTGTCAAACTCACAGGATGCAAGCCACCTGTGTGGCGTTTTCTTGCCGGAAGCGTGACATCCAAAGCCTCAGCTTTGAGCTGACTTTGCAAGGCCTCCTCTTGCATCGCGGCACGTCGTTCTTGTAGCAAAGCCTCGATGGCTTGTTTGGCTTGATTGATGCCTGCGCCTTGAGATTTTTTCTCCTCAATGCTCAACGCAGACAAGCCCTTCATGAGCTCAGTGATTTGACCCGATTTGCCCAAAAAGAGTGCTTTAGCATTTTCCAAATCAGCAGGCGTGTTGGCACTGTGAAATGCATTTTTGGCGCTATGGACCAAAGCATCAAGGGAAGAATTCATGAAACTTTAATTCATTAAAAAAAAGAGGGTCAAAGCGAGCACCTAAATTTAAGCACCTGCCTCAACCCCTTTTTTGATTGAGAAGTCACCCAACAAATTGAACCCAAAATCAATTGGGCTATGTCAATGGCTGGGCGATGACCCGAAATCGTTATTAAGCGGCCAACTTAGCTTTGACTTGCTCAACGATGCTACCAAATGCAGCTTTGTCGTGAACAGCTAAATCAGCCAACATTTTGCGATCAATCTCAATGCAAGCTTTCTTCAAGCCGTTGGCAAATTGACTGTAGGTCAGTCCGCACTCACGAGCTGCAGCGTTGATACGAGCAATCCAGAGTTGACGGAAAACACGCTTTTTCGTACGACGATCACGGTAGGCGTATTGCCCAGCTTTCATCACCGCTTCTTTGGCGATTCTGAAAACATTACCACGACGACCGCGGAAACCTTTTGCAAGGACTAAAACTTTTTTGTGACGGGCTCTTGCCGTGACACCACGTTTAACGCGAGGCATATTGAATTCTCCCTAGTGACAGTTAATTAAAGGCCAGCCATAGGCAACATTTGCGCCATGTGACCCATATTGGTCTCATGAACTGCAACTGCACCTCTCAAATGA
>CAIKYO010000230.1 GCA_903831655.1 uncultured Burkholderiales bacterium | reverse complement strand
CAAGACCCCGAAGTGGGATCAAGTCTAATGGACAAATTTGAACCATGCCACAACAACCCTTCAACTCAGACGAACATTCAAACCCCGCTCCAAAGGGTCGACTGAGGGCCTGGGCGCAAAGCGCCAAGTGGTATTTGTCGCCCATGAGCCTTCGCATGGTCGCGCTTGGTTTTTCTGCGGGATTGCCTCTTTTGCTGGTTTTGGGAACGCTTGGATTTCGTTTGCGCGAATCCGGCATTGACCGAACCACCATCGGGTTTTTAAGTTGGGTGGGCTTGGTCTATGCCTTCAAGTGGCTTTGGTCACCACTCGTTGACTCTTTGAATTTGCCTTGGCTTGGCGCTCGGCTGGGCAAGCGACGCGCCTGGTTGCTTCTCTCTCAATGCCTATTGGTCTTGGGGCTCATTGGCATGGCCAGTTTGGATCCCAGCCAGCAGCTCTCGGCATTGGTGGGAGCAGCCCTTTTTGTAACCCTGGCTTCTGCCACACAAGACATTGCACTGGATGCCTTTCGCATTGAGAGTGCCCCAGCGGAGAACCAAGGCGCATTGGCTGCGATGTACCAAACGGGCTACCGCTTGGGCATGATCTGGGCCGGTGCGGGTGCGCTGTGGCTGGCCCAGCGCGCCCAAGACCACTTGAGTGGACACCAAGCAAGCCAAGCCTGGCAAGTCTCCTATCTTTTGATGGCCGCCTCCATGGGTGTAGGGATACTGGCCACTTGCTTGTCGCACACACCCCAAGAATCCGCAAGCACACCTGACAGCGCGGATCAAAACACAAACCCAATCATCACCGTCAAAACAACTTGGCTTGAGCGGTGCGAGAGACTATTGATTGCGCCATTCAAAGACTTCTTCGCACGGTTCGGCTGGAGAGCGCTTCTCATCTTGTTGCTCATCAGCACTTACCGCATCAGCGACATTGTGATGGGTGTCATGGCCAACCCCTTTTACAGTGACATGGGCTACAGCAAAGATGAAATCGCCATGGTCTCCAAAGTCTTTGGCGTGGTGATGACCTTGTTCGGGGCTTTTTTGGGTGGCATCTTGACCCAACAATGGGGCGTGATCCGGGTGTTGATGTGGGGCGCTGCACTCAGTGCATTGTCCAATTTGCTCTTTGCGTGGCTGAGCCTTTTGGATCACCAGGTGTGGGCTTTGGTGGGCGTCATTTGTGCAGACAACCTCTCTGGAGGAATTGCATCTGCCGCCTTCATTGCCTTTTTATCTGGGCTCACACGGATCGAGTACTCTGCCTCCCAATACGCACTGCTGAGCTCTCTCATGATCGCGGCCCCACAATGGCTCGCTGGATTTTCTGGCCTCTTTGTTGACCACTTTGGCTACACGCAGTTCTTCATTGCAACCGCCTTGATGGGGCTACCCGTCTTGGTCCTGGTGGCTTGGGCGGCCCCCATGACACAAACTCCAGCTCATACGCGCTGAGGATTTTTTCACCCCGTTTGGGTTCAACTTAGCGCTCTCCAACTCCTTGGTTGTTTACTTTTCTTTACTTCCCCTTTAACGCAAAGCGACCCAAACAAGGCATGCTACTGTGATGGAAAATATCCTCATCATTGAAGACGATCAGCGTTTGGCCCAAATGGTCAGCGACTACTTGCATCAGTTTGGTTTCAACGTGGCTCACGCCTTGAATGCCCAAACTGGTTTTGGGATGCTCAAATCCAGCGAATCGACCCAACTCGTGGTGCTCGATTTGATGCTTCCCGACATGGATGGTCTTGAGGTGTGCCGACAAATCAGACAAATGCCCAGTCACCACGCCAAATTACCCATCCTGATGTTGACCGCCAAAGGAGATCCCATGGACCGAGTGGTGGGTTTGGAGATCGGTGCAGATGACTACTTGTCCAAGCCCTTTGAACCACGCGAACTCTTGGCCCGAATTCGAGCCATCTTGAGGCGGCAAACAGCGCCCATCAAGGCGTCTGAGCATGTTCAAAAGCAATCCATCTTGACCTTTGGTCGCTTGGAAATTGATCGCGACGCAAGAAATGTCAACGTGGGGGGGAGGGTGTGTGAGCTCACGTCCTATCAATTTGACCTCTTGCTGGTCTTGGCAGAACGCGCGGGTCGGGTGCTCACACGCGATCAGATCATGGAGGCTGTGCGAGGACGAGAGTTAGAAGCATTTGACCGCTCCATTGATGTGCACATGGGTCGAATTCGAGCGGCCATTGAGGATGACTTGAAATCACCCAAACGCATCTTGACCGTTCGAGGTGTTGGCTACGTGTTTGCCAAACAACAAGACTGAGCCCTCCAAGCCTTGAAGGGGTCCGAGCAGGGTTTCTTTTTCTTAGACAAGTGCCCAAAGATGAGCGCTTTTCCTTTTAAACTTGCCCATGTCTTTTTTTCGCCTCTTCATCAACCGCTTGTATGCTCGCATTTGGCTTGCGGTAGTCCTCGCACTTGCAACACTCAGTTTGCTCTCCTATTGGGCTGTGCGCTTGACCCAAGAACCACCCCCAAGAGATGTTGTGATTCGCTCCGAACAAGGCGTTGTCTTGGGGCAGGGCAAAGTGAGGATCACCAACAACGGCCAAAGCGCTGTGATCTCGGCCGACAAACCCCTTCAAATCGACAGCGCGGCCAAGACCTCTAGCGACCCCAAAAAACAAACCCCTGTGGGCGCAGCAAAAGACACCGAGCTCAACGCAAGCCTAGCCCAACATGACCAAGCCATGCCACCCGGGCAATATGGACCAGGACCTGAATTTTTGGTGCAGTTAAAGGACGGTCAAATCTTGCACATTCACCTGCCCTTTCCCAAACGCCACCAACGCATATTGCCATTTGGCTTTTTTTGGTCATTGGGACTGGCTGCTTTGGCCGTTGCATTGGCCACCTACCCCATCATCAGGCGACTGACGCGCCGCCTTGAGTCTTTGGCCAAGGGCGTAGAGTCTTGGGGCGAGGGTCAACTCTCCACTCGCGTGTCTGAGGACGGAAGCGATGAAATTGCCTTTTTGGGGCAACGATTTAATCACGCGGCATCTCAAATTGAGTCCTTGGTCATGGCTCACAAATCGCTCCTTGCCAACGCCTCTCACGAACTCAGAACACCGCTCACCCGAATTCGAATGAGCGTGGAGTTGATGGGGGATGCTCAAAAAGCCTCACTCATGCAAGAGATCAAGACCTCCATTGGGGAGCTTGATCAACTCATCGATGAAATTTTGCTGGCCTCCAGACTCGACACCCAAGCTGTCAACATTGGAGCCATTGAAAACATCGATCTCACAGGCCTCGCAAGCGAGGAGTGCTCCAGAAGCAATGTCACCTTGGAGTTGGGCCCACACCCTCAAAGCATCGAGTTCATGGGCGTGCCCAGGCTCATCCGAAGATTGATTCGCAACTTGGTGGACAACGCCATTCGACACAGCGGTCAAAAAGAAGGGGTTGAAGTTCACCTTGAGGACTTGCCCAACGGATGGGTTCAAATCGCCGTCTACGACAAAGGACCGGGTGTGCCCCTGTCTCAGCAAGACCGCATCTTTGAGCCCTTTTTCCGTTTGGCTGGACACGATGAAAACGACAAAGGTGCTGGACTAGGGCTCTCTTTGGTGCGCTCGATTGCTGCGCGTCATTTGGGCTCCGTTCACTACCAATCCAGAGCCGAGGGTGGGAGCATCTTTGTCGTCTTGCTACCCAAGGGCCAACTGGCCCCTGCCACACCAGCCCAAACACCCTTACCCTCCAGCGCTTGAGGGCTTGAGGGCTTCAATCCTGCCAAGACAACACGTGAGGGAGCACACGCTCCACACCCAAATCCTCCAAGCAGCGAGTGTGACCCAAAGGACACACCCTTTTAAAGCAAGGCGCACAAGTCAGTGGTGGTGAATAGTCAGGGTCCTGCTTTAACCAAATCATCGTCGCACGCTCGTTCAAAGCCGGCGTGTGCTCTGCAGAGGAGGACCCAAACAGTGCCACTTGTGAAATACCCAGCGCAGCGCCCACGTGCATGAGGCCTGAATCATTGGAGACCAAGCCTTTGGCGCCTGCAATCCAAGCAAACGCCTCCCTCAAGCTCGTCCTCCCTGTCAAATCAATGACCCGACTCCCGCCCAAGGCATGAACCATCTTGACGATTTTTTCTGCATCAAGAGAGTCCTTGTTTGAACCCAACATCAACACGGGCCAGGGCGTTTTCACAATCAACCTTGCAAAGTGTTCATGAGGCCATTTTTTAGCAGGTCCATATTCCGCGCCACAGGCGACCACCACGTATTCACCGCTCGCAAGTCCCAGTGTCTCCAAGGTCTTGGCGATCTCGACATTCTCCAAGCTCAATTGAGGCCTTGAAACTGCACTTGCTGCACTTGCTGCACTGGAGACTGCATGCCCGGGTTCCTGAGCACAGAGCTTGACATCCCCATGCTCAAAGGGCTTGGCCAATGCGTTGTAAAAATCAACCATCGCCAATGATTTGTCATGCCTTGGATTTGGAAGGACGTGTGTCAACAACCAAGAGCGCGACTCCCCTTGGTAGCCCACCCTTTGGGGGATACCCGCCCAAAGGGGCAACAATGCGCTCTTGAAGGTATTGGGCCCCAGATACGCTCGATCAAATCGATGGCGCTGAGCTCTGGCCCACTCCCAACGAAGTTTGAGAGACAAGCCCTTTTTGGGCCATGGCAGCACCATGACCTCATCGCACTCCGGCATCAATTCATAAACGGGTGCAACCCAAGGGAGGGCTGCAACTGTGATGCGCTCATGGCGTGCCTTTAACGCAGCCACAAAGGGCTGGGTCATGACCGCATCCCCAATCCACTGGGGTGCCATGAAGAGTGAGCGAACCGGCGTCATGGGATGAAACCAAAAGCCATCAACACCAAACGCTCAGTGTGAAACGCACCTTGAGTTAACCGTGTGAGCTCGAAGAGGCTTGGCGATCCAGCAAGCGGTAGACCTCGCCGCAATAGGGGCACTTCGCCTCACCTGTTTTGGCCACGTCCAAAAACACTTTGGGGTGGTTGTCCCAAACGCTCATGTTGGCTTTGGGACTTGGACAGTACAAGCCTCCATGGCCATTTAGATCGGAGGACTGAACAACGGTGACTGCATTTTGCATGGAGACGCTCGCTTGGAGAGTGAATGGAACTTGGATCAAAGATTTCAGCTAAATCCTCAGACCAAAGTCAACCAATGTGCATACTTTGGATTTTTACCGTTCACGATGTCAAAAAAGGCGGTCTGAATTTTCTCAGTGATTGGGCCCCTTGAACCCGCGCCAATGGTCAGTCGGTCGAGCTCGCGAATGGGGGTGACTTCGGCGGCTGTGCCGGTAAAGAAAGCCTCATCGGCGATGTAGACCTCGTCTCGGGTGATGCGCTTTTGCACCACTTCAAGTCCGAGATCTTGTGCAATGTGCAAGACGGTGTTGCGCGTGATGCCGTTGAGCGCACCCGCTGAGAGATCAGGGGTGTAGATCACGCCATCTTTGATGACGAAAATATTCTCTCCTGCACCCTCAGATACAAAGCCGCTGGTGTCCAAGAGCAGCGCCTCATCGTAGCCGTCTTCGGTCGCTTCCATGTTGGCCAAAATAGAGTTGGTGTAGTTGCTCACCGCTTTGGCTTGGGTCATGGTGATGTTGACATGGTGACGGGTGTAGCTAGAGGTTTTGACACGAATGCCTCGCGCCATGCCCTCTTCGCCCAAATAAGCCCCCCATGACCATGCAGCCACCATCATGTGGATTTTGTTGCCCTTGGGTGACACACCCAACTTGACCGATCCAATCCAAGTCAAGGGACGAATGTAGCAACTCTCCAGCGCGTTTTCACGAACCACTTGGCACTGGGCTTTCATCACCTCCTCTTGGGTGAAGGGAATGTTCATGCGAAGAATTTTGGCGCTGTTAAAGAGTCGCTGGGTGTGTTCTTGCAAACGAAAAATTGCCGTGCCCTTGGGCGTTTTGTAGGCTCTCACCCCTTCAAAGGCACCACATCCGTAGTGAAGCGTGTGGGAGAGCACATGAATTTTGGCGTCCCGCCATTCAACCAATTGCCCATCCATCCAAATTTTTCCATCGCGATCGTCCATCGTTTGTGGGGGAAGTGTGCTCATGCAAGTCCTCTAGATTAGTAATTTGGTGTAAGCCCAAGGTTTCAATGTGCCAAGGCCAGATTTGAATTCAGCCTGAATTGGCGCCAAAGCACTCAACCCTTGGGTTGAACGCCATTTCTGTCAATTCTAAAGCGTTATCGGCAGAGTCAAAAAAAGAGGCTTGCAAACGATGTGAACCGATTGTTATCTAGACCTCATGCCAAACACACTTCATTGACTCAAGTTAGGGTGATCAAGCCAGGGCTTGTGGATCCTCTGGGTTGGCGCGGGTCAGTTCCCACTCTTTGAGTCGACCGCCTTCAAAGACGCAACGCACCGAGCTCCCCGACTCATCAGCCCATGAAAAGATTTCCGTCACCTTTGCCGTCAAAGCGCTGTTGGGCTCGACTTTCTCGGCCAAGCCCAAACTCCGGGTCAAGGCAATCACCTTTAAGAGCGGCATGTTGGGTTTGAGTTTGACGTGGAGCATGACCGCTGAGGCGACAAAGCCAATGGGCCTTTCTGCAGCCTTTTTAAAGATGTGCACAAGCCTTGTGTAATGCAAAAGCGCCCACATCACCAAGCCGCCCATGGCCATGGCCACTCCCATCCACGACATGGATTGATAAGCCCAACCTAGCAAAAGCAACACGCCAAGGGGTGCTGCGATGGTTTGAAAATTCATATTTAACTCAGTTTCTTTGATGCTTTGGTGACTTGAACTGCCCCAATTTGTATTCTCTTTGTTCCAACCATTTTAGAGCTAGCGCATCTCCCTGATCCACGAGAACGCGTCCTCAATTCGCTCAATGGCTTTGACCTCTAAGCCCTCAATGGGTGTTTTGGGCGCATTGGCCTTTGGAATCACCGCGCGGGTGAAACCCAGTTTGGCTGCTTCTTTGAGTCTTTCTTGTCCCTTGGGTGCGGGACGCACCTCACCCGCCAAGCCCACCACTCCAAAAGCAATGAACCCTTTGGGCAGGGCGCGACCTTTGAGGCTGCTGTGAATGGACAGCAGCACCGCCAAGTCTGCTGCAGGCTCACTGATCCTGACACCTCCCACCGCATTCACAAACACATCTTGATCCATGCAAGAGACTCCTGCGTGCCGATGCAGCACCGCCAACAACATGGCCAAGCGGTCCCGCTCCAGTCCAACACTGAGTCGCCTGGGGTTGGGCCCGCCCGCATCCACCAGGGCCTGAATTTCCACCAACAAGGGCCTCGTCCCCTCCAGGGTCACCATGACACAACTGCCAGCAACGGGTTCTGGGTGTTGGCTTAGGAAAATGGCGCTGGGGTTGCTGACCCCCTTGAGGCCTTTCTCGGTCATGGCAAACACGCCCATTTCATTGACCGCGCCAAACCTGTTTTTGATGGCCCTGACCAAACGAAAACTGGAGTGTGTGTCGCCCTCAAAGTAAAGCACCGTGTCCACCATGTGCTCAAGCACCCTGGGCCCCGCCAAAGCTCCTTCCTTGGTCACGTGACCCACCAAGATGATGGTAACCCCCAAGGCCTTGGCCAAACGCGTCAAGTGCGCTGCACACTCTCTGACTTGAGCCACAGAGCCGGGTGCACTCGAGAGCTGATCGGAGTAGACCGTTTGAATGGAGTCGATCACCGCAACCTTGGGCAACTGAGCCTCTAGGGTCGCCAAAATTCGCTCCAAATGGGTCTCGGCCATGACTTGGACTTGACTGTGATCGAGCCCCAAGCGGCGAGCTCGAAGGGCCACCTGAGGGCCGGACTCCTCACCCGTTACGTACAAACAATGCACCCCACCTCGCTCCAATCGATCCACAGCTTGGAGCAACAAAGTGGATTTGCCAATGCCTGGATCCCCACCCATCAAAACCACACCCCCCCGCACCAGTCCACCGCCCAACACACGGTCCAATTCTTCGTGCCCTGTGGGGGTGCGCTCCACATCGTTGGCCTCGATCTCAGAGAGCACACTCAGGGACTGACTCGGGGCCAGTTGGGCGTGGGTGTGGTAGCGATGTTTGGTGCTCTGCGCCGACTCGGCAACCCCCTCAATGAGCGTGTTCCAAGCCTCACAGTGAGGACATTTGCCAAGCCACTTGGCACTCGTGCCCCCGCACTGGGTGCATGCATAAATTGTTTTTTCTTTTGCCATGTCCAGATCCTAACCGCTAAAGCCCACCCCAGCACAACGCGCACTCAAGCAGGGATGCCAATCAAAGAGAAACCATTCAGCCATTTGGGACTTTTGGGTGTTTTTGGAATGCGCCCTCTGTTTTTTTTACCAAAGCCCTTGGGAGGGATAAAATCTCTTCTCGCACCTCTTTTTTTACCCCTTTGCCCTTTTTTCACCGTCTGGCTTTTTCCCTATGACCCAACCTCAAACCTCAATGGCCAATGCCATTCGCGCATTGGCCATGGATGCCGTTCAACAAGCCGTCTCAGGTCACCCAGGAGCCCCCATGGGCATGGCTGACATGGCTGTCGCCCTCTGGGGAGAACACTTAAAACACGATCCTCTTGACCCACAGTGGATCAATCGCGACCGTTTTGTGCTCTCCAATGGTCACGCCTCCATGTTGCTCTACGCACTCTTGCACTTGACGGGCTACGATTTACCCATGTCAGAGATCAAACAGTTTAGAAAGCTGCACAGTTTGACCCCTGGACACCCTGAGGTGCACTTGACACCCGGCGTTGAGACCACCACCGGCCCCTTGGGCCAGGGCTTGGCCAACGCAGTCGGTATGGCTTTGGCTGAAAAATTACTGGCCCAAGAATTCAATCGCCACACCCACAACGTGATCGATCACCACACCTATGTGTTCATGGGGGATGGTTGCTTGATGGAGGGCGTGAGTCACGAGGCCTGCTCATTGGCAGGAGCTTGGAAGCTCAACAAATTGATTGCGCTGTACGACGACAACGGCATCTCCATTGATGGCGCTGTGGCGCCTTGGTTTGCTGACCACACCGCCGAGCGCTTCAAAGCCTACGGCTGGCAGGTCATTGGCCCCATTGATGGACACGACGCACACGCGGTCAGCCAAGCCATTGAGACTGCCAAAAATGCCAGCAGCCACTCAGGTCCCACGCTCATTGTCTGTCGCACCCACATTGGCAAAGGCAGCCCCAACCGAGCCAACACCTCCAAGGCCCACGGAGAGCCTTTGGGAGCCGATGAAATCGCACTCACCCGAGATGCGATCGATTGGCACCACCCTCCCTTTGAAATCCCTGAGTCCATCTACAAACTTTGGGATGCCAAGGCCAAAGGTCAAAGTGCGCACGAAGAGTGGAACCAGCGATTTGCCGCTTACCAAAGTGCGCATCCTCAATTGGCCAAGGAGCTCCTTCGCCGCTTGAAGGGGGAGTTGCCTGAGGACTTTGACGATCAAGTCAATGCCCTTTTGAGTCAATTCGAGAGCAATGCAGCCAATGTTGCTTCCCGCGCAGCCAGTCAGTTGAGTTTGAACGCACTCACCCAAAGCCTCACCGAGTTGCTGGGTGGGAGCGCCGATCTGACGGGCTCCAACCTGACCCAAACGCCAAGCACGCCCTCTTTGCGTGTGGGCTCCAACGGTTCCTTTGAACTACCCAACGCCATTCCAAGTGCTCACCACATCAACTACGGCGTGCGAGAGTTTGGCATGGCCGCCATCATGAATGGTGTGGCCTTGCACAGTGGCTTCATCCCCTACGGCGGCACCTTCCTCACCTTTAGCGACTACAGCAGAAACGCCATTCGCATGGCTGCATTGATGAAGCAGCGTGTGATTCATGTGTTCACCCATGACTCCATTGGCCTAGGAGAGGACGGACCCACGCACCAATCCATTGAGCACGCGCAAAGCCTGCGCTTGATCCCTGGCCTGCACGTTTGGAGACCCTGCGACACAAGTGAAACATTGGTCGCTTGGCGATGTGCTCTGAAGAGCCACAACGCACCCTCTGCCTTGCTCTTGTCCAGACAAGCCCTCCCACATGCACCCAAGTCCAACACCGACTTGATTGAAAAAGGTGCCTATGTTTTGAGTGAGCCCTCTGAAGTGGGCATCAAAAAACGTGCTCAAGTGGTTTTGATTGCAACCGGCTCCGAAGTGTCTTTGGCGCTCAAAGCACAAACCTTGCTCGCCTCCATTGGAATTGGTGCGCGCGTGGTCTCCATGCCCTGCACGAGCTACTTTGATGCTCAAAGCGTAGAGTACAAACAGTCTGTCCTACCCGCCTCCATCCCAAGGGTTGCCATTGAAATGGGAAGCACCAGTGGGTGGTGGAAATACGGCGTCAGTGCCGTTGTGGGCATCGACTCTTATGGTGAGAGCGCCCCTGCTCCTGCTTTGTTTGAACACTTTGGGTTCACCGCTGAGAACGTGGCTCAAACGGTTCAAGTGGTGCTTCAAAATCACCACGCTTAAACATCAGTTTCAATCTTTTTTACTTTTAAGGAAACATTCGTCATGACGATCAAAATAGGTATCAACGGGTTCGGACGCATTGGGCGCATGGTCTTTCGCGCTGCAGTAGAGAATTTTTCTGACATTGAAATTGTGGGTGTCAACGACCTCTTGGAACCCGACTATTTGGCCTACATGCTCAAATACGATAGCGTTCATGGACGCTTCAAAGGCAACATTGAAGTGCACGGCAACACCGTCAAAGTCAATGGCAAAGAGATCAAAATCAGCGCCAAAAAAGACCCCTCTGAACTCCACTGGGGTGAGTGGGGCGCAGACATTGTGGTAGAAGCCACGGGCCTCTTTTTGAGCCACGACACCGCCTCCAAACACTTGGCTGCAGGTGCCAAAAAGGTCATCATGTCCGCCCCATCCAAGGACGACACCCCCATGTTTGTGTACGGCGTGAACGACAAAACCTATGCGGGTCAAAACATCATCTCCAACGCATCTTGCACCACCAATTGCTTGGCACCAGTTGCCAAGGTGTTGCATCAAAAATGGGGCATCAAACGTGGTCTCATGACGACGGTTCATGCTGCCACGGCCACGCAAAAAACAGTGGATGGCCCCTCCAACAAAGACTGGCGTGGTGGACGCGGCATTTTGGAGAACATCATTCCAAGCTCCACAGGAGCTGCGAAAGCCGTTGGCGTGGTGATCCCCGAACTCAACAAAAAGCTCACCGGCATGTCCTTGCGTGTGCCCACCTCCGACGTCTCTGTGGTTGACTTGACCGTTGAATTGAGCAACCCAGCCACGTACGCACAAATTTGTGCAGAAATGAAAGCTCAATCGGAAGGTGCATTAAAAGGGGTCCTGGGCTACACTGAAGACAAAGTGGTGGCCACCGATTTCAGAGGTGAGTCATGCACGAGCGTGTTTGATGTGGATGCCGGCCTGGCTTTGGATGACACCTTCGTCAAAGTCATCGCTTGGTACGACAACGAGTGGGGCTATTCCAATAAAGTGTTGGAAATGGTCCGTGTGATGGCCCACCACAAGGGCTAAACCCCCAAGTGCACATGCCACTCTTGGCCATGTGCACTTGAGTTTGATTTCCACAAAGGGCCTGTCCTCATGAGTGAACTTGCTTCTCGTGCCGTGGTCAAAGAATGGTGTGAACACATCTCACACGCGGCGCACGCCGGCGCTCATCTGGCGATTGAAGGCTTTCAAAGCAAAGCCTTTTTAAGAGGCTTGTCACGCGAGAGCTCACACCACGAGCCCCTTCAAATTCTGAGCACCCGCTCTTTGAGTGGCATCATTGCCTACGAGCCCTCTGAGCTTTATGTTCAAGCCCACGCTGGCACACCCCTGTCTGAGATCGAACAGATGCTGGATCTGCAGGGCCAGTGTTTGCCCTTTGAACCTCCTCGCTTGCCCACAGAACTGCATCCGTTAGGTGTTGCCAGTTTGGGCGGAATGGTCGCCTCAGGCCTTGCCGGTCCTGCACGCGTGAGCATGGGCGGTGTTCGTGAGCATGTATTGGGTTTGGGCCTCATCAACGGGCTGGGAGAACACATGCTCTTTGGCGGACAAGTGATTAAAAACGTTGCGGGTTATGACGTCTCTCGTCTTTTGACAGGCTCCATGGGCCGCTTGGGCGTGATCACAGAGGTTTCTCTTAAAGTTTTACCCAAAGCTGCCAGTGAGCTCACCTTCAAAGTCAACACCTCAGCACGCACTTCCATACAGCTATTGGCCCAATGGGGATCTAAACCCTTGGCCCTCAATGCCAGTGCATGGAGCAATGAGGCGTCTGATGGCATTGGAGGCGGCACTCTCATGGTCCGCCTCAAAGGGGCTCTTGCCGCCACTCAAAGCAGCCTTGCGCTCATGCTTCAAACACTGGCCGATGCGAACATCCCCGCCTCCGATGTTCAAGTCATGGATACCCCAGAGGAAGCCACAACCTATTGGCAAAATTTGCGGGATCAAAGGCTTTCCTTTTTTACAAATCCCAAGGGGAGCTCAAGCGCTTATGGATTGTGGAGAGTGTCTTTGCCGCCCTCTGAAATTGCCTCTTTTGAGAACCTGCCCTCTGAGCTCGAGAGCCTTTCACGCCTCTTGGAGTGGCATGGTGCTTTGCAGTGGTGGTGGGCCGATGCAGAGCAAGCCAAGTTGCTCTCTCTCAGGGTTCAAGCCCATGGAGGCCATCTAAAAGCCTACCGTCCTTCGTCCTCACCAACGGAGCACCCAGCTCTGGGGTCCTTGGAGACACAGATGTCCTCAATCCAAGTGAGCTTAGAGCGCCGCATTCAAGAGAGTTTTGACCCCAAAGGGGTTTTTTCGGCCCGCCCTCTTGAGGCCTAGTCAGAAAAGGATCCGCTCTCATGCAAACGATATTGGCTCCAGCACTTGAGCACTCCCCCAAGGCCCTTCAAGCCCAGTCCATTCTCAAACAATGTGTCCATTGTGGCTTTTGCACAGCCACCTGTCCAACCTACCAACTCTTGGGCGATGAACTCGATGGCCCTAGAGGTCGAATTTATTTGATCAAAGAGGTCCTCGAAGGCGCCCAACCCACTGAGAAAACACAGATGCATTTGGATCGGTGTTTGACCTGCAGAAACTGTGAAAGCACCTGTCCGAGCGGCGTGGACTATCACCATTTGCTCGACATTGGCCGGGAAATGGTGGACGAGGCTGTGCCTCGCCCACTGCCCATTCGCGTTGTGCGAGCTTTGTTAAAACACGGCTTGATCTCACCTTGGTTTGATCGTTTTTATCGCTTGGGGGTGTGGCTCAGACCTCTCATGCCCAAGGTCCTCAAAGACAAAGTCCAAGTGCCCAACTCTGCGGGCACGCTGCCCACTCAACACCACACCCGACAAGTGCTGCTCCTTAAAGGATGCGTACAAAACACCATGATGCCCAATGTGGCCAGTTCAACGGCGCGCGTTTTGAATGCCATGGGCATTCAAGCGGTGTATGCCCCTGAGGCGGGTTGCTGTGGTGCCTTGGCTTGGCATTTATCCGATGGCGAGATGGCCAAAGCGCAAATGCGCAACAACATCGACGCTTGGTGGCCTTTCATTGAACGCGCCCATCCCATTGAAGCCATCGTGATGAACGCCTCTGGCTGTGGGGTGATGGTCCATGACTATGGCCACGTGCTTCGCGATGACCCTTTGTACAAAGACAAAGCGCGTCGTGTCTCTGAGCTTTGTGAGGACTTGAGCGTTTATTTGAATCGTCAAATGGAGTCGATTTCCAAACTCATCGACTCAGAACACGCGAACAAGATTGGCTCTGTGGTCTTCCACCCTCCTTGCACTTTGCAGCATGGTCAACAAATCAAAGGGGTTGTGGAGAGCTTGCTAACCCGACTGGGCTTTGATCTGTGCGCACCACCCAAAGATGCACACCTTTGTTGCGGATCTGCGGGCACTTACTCGGTGCTCCAACAAGCTTTGTCATCAAGTCTCAAAGCGAGAAAAATCAGCCACCTCGAACACACCGGGGCTGGGCTGATTTTGAGCGCCAATGTGGGCTGCATCTCTCACTTGCAAAGCGCCACACCCAAACCTGTTCTCCACTGGATTGAAGCGCTTGACCGCGTGATCAAAACGCATTGACCCCGCTCAAGACTTGGACAAGGCCGACTCGATGTCCTTGATCAAAGACTCTGGGGTGGCTTGGGGCGCATAGCGCTCCACCACCTGGCCATCACGCCCAATTAAAAATTTGGTGAAATTCCATTTGATGGCGGTGGTGTTCAAAATACCTGGGGCCTCTTCTTTAAGCCACTGATACAAAGGGTGAGCCCCTGGTCCATTGACTTCAATTTTTTCCATCATTGGAAATGAAACGCCATATTGGGTTTCACAGAAGGCTTGAATGCTCTCGTTGGTACCAGGATCTTGTGCGCCAAACTGGTTGCATGGAAAACCCATCACCACCAGTCCTTGCTGTGCATAGGTTTGGTGCAAACTCTCCAACCCCTTGAATTGAGGTGTAAAGCCACAAGCACTGGCGGTGTTCACCACCAACACCACATGGGATTTGAATTGACTCAAATTGATGGAAGTGCCATCAATCGCTTTGACTTCAAAATCGTAGAAGCTGCTCATTTTTTTAATGTCCTGAAAGTGGTGTTTTAGCTCTCTTGGGCATCGTGCTCCAAGCTCTCCAAATCAACTTGGTGGTGAATCACATTGTGTGCATGCCATTTTTGGATCAACCACATCATCACGGCCACCAAAGAGCCAAAGCCCGTCAGCGCCTCAAATGCATTCAAGCCCACCATGCCAGTCAAAAAAGCATAGCCACCGCCCAACGCCAAGATGCAAGTCTGTTCATTGAAGTTTTGAACCGCGATGGATCTCCCCCCTCCCATGAGACGGGCTCCGCGGTGCTGGAGCAACGCGTTCATGGGCACCACCAAAAATCCACCCAAACCGCCTAACAAAACCAAAAAAGGAGCGGCAACCCATGCATTGCGAATGAAATCCATTCCAAGCACCATGATGCCCATGGCGATACCCAAGGGCATCACGCGTGTGGCTTGGTCCAAGCGCATGCGAAAGGAGGCCATTACCGCCCCCACAGCCGTGCCAACGGCCACGACACCCACCAAAGATGAGGCCTGGGATGTACCGTAGCCCAAAGCTGCCGCACTCCAAGCCAACACAATGTAGCGCAAGTTCCCACTCACCCCCCAAAACAAAGTGGTCGTGGCCAGTGAGATTTGCCCCAACTTGTCAGTCCAAAGCAATTTGTTGCAAGAGATGAAGTCTGGCACCAAGGACCACAAATTGGCCGCTCTTGATTTGCCCTCATCTCGAATCATGGGCGTGAGAGAGACATGGGTCTCAGGAATTTTCGTGTTGAACCAAGCGGCCAGCAAATAAAGCCCAATGAGAACCGCAACGGCGGCTTTGGCCCTTGTGTTGATGCCGGTGTCGATGTAGGGCAAATCCCAGCTGAGCAACCACTGGGAGATGGTGGGGCTGATCAATTGGCCACCCAATAAAACACCCAAAATGATCGACGCAATGGTCAAGCCCTCTATCCATCCATTGGCTTTGACGAGTTGTGAGGGCGGCAGCAACTCGGTCAATATGCCGTACTTGGCTGGGGAGTAGGCTGCAGCTCCCAGTCCCACCACCGCATACGCCACCAAAGGATGAGCACCAAAGAGCATCATGAGGCAACCCACCACTTTGATGGAGTTGCTCTTGAACATCACAACTCCTTTGGGCCTGGCGTCGGCATAAGCACCTACAAAGGGCGCAAGAACCACATAAAAGAGTGCAAACATGGGCACCAACGCAGCGCCTTGCCATGGCGCATACCCTTGGGTCTGGAGCAACTCAACGGCAGCAACAAACAAAGCGTTGTCAGCCAAGGAGCTGAAGAATTGAGCCACCATGATGGTGTAAAAACCACGCTTCATGAAGAAAAGTGGGCCAGCACAGGCTCAGAGCAAGGGTTGAAATGAATCACAAGAGGACAATAAGAAATGCAAATTTATTTCATAGAATGCACAAGCAAACTTCATCACTTGTGCTCAAGTGCCACAGTTATAACACGGCTTAGCCCCTGAAACCGATATGACCCGTCCCATTCAAGCCTTTGTTGACCAAAATGCCCTTCAAAACAATCTCGCTGAGGTCAAATCGAGGATGTTGGCCAGCAAAATTTGGAGCGTCGTCAAAGCCAATGGATACGGGCATGGACTCTCCAGAATCTTTGAAGGCCTGCGTGGCAGTGATGGATTTGCGGTCCTGGAATTGAACGAAGCCCTCACGCTCAGAGAACTGGGCTGGCGGGGTCCGATCCTCTTACTTGAAGGGGTCTTTGATGCACGTGAGTTGGAGGAGTGTTCCCGCCACCAACTGTGGCACACCGTTCACAACGAGACCCAAATCGATTGGCTCAGCCGACACAAGACCCAACAAGGTCACCGCATCTTTTTAAAAATGAATTCCGGCATGAACCGTTTGGGCTTTAAACCCCACTCCTTTAAGAGTGCATGGACTCGCTTGAACGCGTTGCCACAGGTGGATGAAATCTCATTGATGACCCACTTCAGCGATGCCGATGTTCCCAATGGCACGCAAACGGCGATCAAAACCTTCATGCAATACAGCCAAGATTTGAGTGGCGAGGTGAGCCTTAGCAACAGTGCCGCCACCCTCATGCCCTCCAAACCACCTGTCTTAAGCGCCCCAAGTGAGGACTGGGCTCGGGTGGGCATTTCTTTGTACGGTGGCTCTGTGAATCCCTCGCTCTTTCCCGCCTCACACTGGAATTTAGAGCCTGTGATGACCCTACAAAGCCAAGTCATTGCAACCCAAGCCCTCAAGGCAGGTGAGCATGTCGGCTATGGATCCATCTTTCAAGCCCCCAGAGACATGCTCATCGGAATCGTGGCCTGTGGATATGCAGACGGCTACCCACGCAACGTGGCCAGTGGCGCACCCGTGCTTGTTCACGGCACACGCACCCAAACCGTTGGACGCGTGAGCATGGACATGATGTGTGTTGATCTTGAGCAACTGCGGGACCAAGGGATCGAGTCCGGCGTGGGCTCAGAGGTCACCCTTTGGGGTCGCGCCAAAAATGGCACTGTGCTGAGCATTGACGAGGTCGCCATGAGCGCTCAAACCATCTCCTATGAGCTCATGTGTGGTTTGGCGACTCGGGTGCCCGTGAGCACCTTGGAGCGCTAGGAGTCTGGGGCCGCAAATTAGCTACTGGTCTTGAACCTTTGGTAGAGCGCGTCAGTTTGCCTAGCCAGCATCGCTCCATCCGTTCCCACCGCCATGAACACACCGCCCAAAGACAAATAATGTTTGGAGAGGTTCTCATCCAGCGTTAAAAAGCCGGGCGCTTTACCTGCCTTCAAAATTTTGGCAAACGCATCCTCAATGGCTGCTTTGACCTGCGGGTGATTTTGATCCCCAACGTGGCCCAAAGAAGCCGACAGGTCTGCAGGTCCAATGAACACGCCGTCCACACCCTCAACACTTGCAATGGCCTCAACGTTATTGAGTCCCTCTTGTGTTTCAACCTGCACGAGCAAACAAATTTCTGCATTGGCCTCGTGACCGTACTTGGGGATGCGACCCCACCTTGAGGCCCTCGCCCCCCCCATGCCACGAATGCCCTGGGGCGGGTAACGCACGGCGCGCACCAAGGCCTGAGCTTGCTCGGGCGTGTCCACCATGGGCACCAAAATCGACTGCACTCCCAAATCCAAATATTGCTTGATCAAGGTGGTGCCCACATGGCCATGGCCAACGGGCACGCGTGCAACGGCGTGGGTGTGGGGATAGCCTGCAATGACTTGTAACTGCGCCATGAGCGTACCCAAGTCGTTGGTCGAATGCTCCCCATCGAGCAGCACCCAATCAAAGCCTGCTCCCACACAAATTTCCGTCACCATTGGATTGGCAAGCCCCAACCAAAAACCGATTTGAGGCTGCCTGTCATGAAGGGCTTGTTTGAAGGTGTTTTTAAAATTTTTCATGGTCGAGATGGGTTTTCAATAAAGCGTGACTATGATGGACATCTGCTCATCATAAGGGATTTTGCACCTCACACAGGCAGACCCATGACTTGCAATTTGCATGACTTGAACACACCCACTCCAAGACCATGAACCCTTTGAATGCCCAGAATCCTTCGACCCCCAAAGCACAAGCCCTCGTCTTGGCGGCAGGACGGGGTGAGCGCATGAGGCCCTTGAGCGACACAACACCTAAGCCCTTGCTGCGCGTGCGTGAGAGGTCTTTGATTGAACACGCTCTTACACAACTGGGATCGGCTGGGGTGCGCCACGCAGCGATCAACACGGCTTGGTTGGGACCACAAATTCGCACTCAACTCAAAAACCCCTACCCCATTGGATCAACCCAAGAAGCTGGTCCCACCCTTGATTTGTCCTTTTCATGTGAGGACCTTGATTTTGGAGGCGCCTTGGAGACAGGGGGAGGGATTGTGCGTGCCTTGCCATTGCTGGATGATGTTTTTTGGGTGATGGCAGGGGACGTCTATGCACCTGATTTTGATTTTCCAAAGGACGCCCTTGAGCGATTTATACGGAGCCCTCACTTGGCTCACCTGTGGCTCGTGCCTAACCCTGCACACCACACCAAGGGGGACTTTTGGATCGAAGACGGGCGTGCGTGCCGCCTTGAAGACGCAAGCACAACCCTGTCTCAAAAGACCTACACGTTCAGCACCATTGCACTCTACAAGAAAGCTTTCTTCTTTGCTCCCTTTTGCGAGATTGAAGAGGGGAACCCAAGGGGTGTGAAAGCACCCTTGGCGCCTTGGCTCAAAGAAGCCATGAAAGATCATCTCGTGGGCGCAAGTCTGTATGAGGGTCAATGGACCGATGTCGGCACCCCAGAGCGTTTGGCACAATTGAATGCCTGATCGCCAACTCATTAAAGCCTGTAGAGCTCATGTCCTCCCATGAACCCCCCCCCCTCTTAGCCCTGGCTCATTAAGTGCATTCAAGGTGCCAATCTGCCAATCTCTTACACTGTTGTCTATCCATTGGGGTTCGTGCTGCAAAGGCTCTAGCCCCACCCGTTTCTCATCTCAACCCTTGATTGACCCTTGTCGACCTAAGCCCATGAACATCTACCAAGAACGTCGCCAACGCCTGAGCTCTCAATTGGGTCCCATGGATGTGGCCATCATTCCAACCGCACCCACTCGCACGCGAAATCGAGACAGCGATCACCCTTACCGCTTTGACAGCTACTTTTATTACTTGACTGGATTTGTTGAGCCCGATGCCGTGCTCTTTGTCAATGCTGCAGGAGAGAGCGTTCTCTTTTGCCAGCCCAAAGATCTTGAGCGTGAAATTTGGGACGGCTATCGACTTGGACCCGAGGAGGCTCCCAATGCTTTGGGGGTTGAGCGTGCGCACTCCATTGGTGAGATCAACCACTACGCACCTCAATATTTGGCCAACACGGAGTCCGTTTGGTATCCCTTTGGGACGCACGAAGGCTTTGATCAAAAAATCAACACGTGGATTGCGACTTTGGCCCAAAGGGCCCGGGCTGGCGTCAAAGCGCCTCAGGTCCTCAAAAATGCGTGCTCGATTTTGGATGAGATGCGACTGATCAAAGATGCACATGAAATCCAAATCATGAAGGACGCCTGCAGCATCAGCGCCAAGGCCCACATCCGCGCCATGCAATACAGTGCACAAGCTTTGAGGGAGAAAAAATCCATCGCTGAATACCATTTGGAGGCAGAGATGCTGCACGAGTTCAGGCGCCATGGCTCTGAATCGGTGGCCTACACCTCCATCGTTGCAGCAGGCGCCAATGCCTGCGTGTTGCACTACAGGGCTGACAAAGCACCCGTCAAAGAGGGGGACCTGGTTTTGATCGACGCTGGCTGCGAGCTCAATGGGTATGCCAGTGACATCACCCGCACCTTCCCCTCCAATGGGCGCTTCACCGGCCCTCAACGAGATCTCTACGCCTTGGTGCTCCAAGCCCAAGAGGCCTCGGTCGCGGCCACCCGCGCAGGGGTGGCCTTCACCGCTCCCCACGATGCGTGCCTGAAGGTGCTCTCGCAAGGACTTTTGGATTTGGGCTTATTGAACACCAATGAGCACGGACATGTTGATGACATCATCGAGCACCGACATTACGCGGCCTATTACATGCACCGTACCAGCCACTGGTTGGGTTTGGATGTTCACGATTGTGGCTCCTACGTGCAAGCGCCATCCCCACAAAGCTTGACCACCACCTCTTGGAGACAATTGGCACTTCATGCCCCCAATTCAAACCCCACTCCCAGCACGAATGCATCTCCTGCACCCAGAACGCTTGAGGCTGGCATGGTGCTCACCATCGAGCCTGGCTTGTACGTTCGCCCAAGTGCGAGTGCACCTGAGGCCTTTTGGAATTTGGGCATTCGCATTGAAGACGATGCTTGGGTCCGAGAGGATGGCGTTGAGTTGATCAGCCGAGAGGTGCCCGTTGCCATCGATGCCATTGAGCACTTGATGTCCACTTGAGCTGTGTGGCTCAAAGCTTGAATCCCTTGATTAGTTCAGATATTTAAATAGAAAGGTTTCTCCATGTCCTCCAACTCAAAAACCTACATGTGTGTGGTCTGCGGCTTTATCTATGACGAGGCGCTCGGGCGTCCTGAGGAAGGCATTGCTGCAGGCACCGCCTGGGCCGACGTTCCCAGCGATTGGTTGTGCCCTGAGTGCGGCGTACAAAAATCCGAATTCGAAATGGTCGAACTCTGAGCTTGACTGGGTTGATCTGTGGTCTTCACCAATTGATTCGCAAAGAGGCCTACAATCCTTTCATTGCCCTTCAGACGCCCTGTGTGTCGAGGTGACAGTTTTATGTTTTTCCAAGCGACCCCCCTTT
Source organism: uncultured Burkholderiales bacterium (assembly GCA_903831655.1). GTDB lineage: Bacteria > Pseudomonadota > Gammaproteobacteria > Burkholderiales > Burkholderiaceae_C > Limnohabitans. The sequence goes on along the minus strand of CAIKYO010000230.1, from coordinate 34,035 downwards.
TCCCAAGGGACTCGCTCCTATCTTTGCTTGGACCGATTTATGAATGACCACGCCCCTCCCCTCTCTAATGAACAGCGCGACGAAAATCGCCTCAAAGCTCGTCAAGAACTTCGCCGTGCAGCGCTTGAATACCATGAGTTTCCAACACCTGGAAAAATCAGCATCCAAGCAACCAAGCAATTGGTCAACCAACACGATTTGGCTTTGGCTTACTCTCCAGGGGTGGCCGCTCCGTGTGAGGAGATTGTCAAAGATCCCAACAACGCTTACAAATATACGGCCCGTGGCAATTTGGTGGCTGTGATCACCAACGGCACAGCTGTGCTGGGCCTGGGTGACATTGGCCCCTTGGCCGCCAAGCCTGTGATGGAGGGCAAGGGGGTTTTGTTCCACAAATTTGCTGGCATCGATGTGTTTGACATTGAGATCAACGAGAAAAATTTAGACAAGCTCGTTGACATCATCGCCTCTCTTGAGCCCACTTTTGGTGGAATCAATTTAGAAGACATCAAAGCGCCTGATTGCTTTTACGTGGAGAGAAAACTGCGTGAACGCATGAAGATTCCCGTCTTCCATGATGACCAACACGGCACAGCCATTGTGGTGGGTGCAGCGATTTTGAATGGCTTGAAAGTGGTCAACAAAGACATCCGTCAAGTCAAAGTTGTGACCTCTGGCGCAGGGGCTGCTGCATTGGCTTGCCTGGGTCTTTTGTTGAAACTGGGCATTCCCAAAGAAAACATCTACGTCACTGACTTGGCGGGTGTGGTCTACAAAGGTCGCACCGAGCTCATGGACGAAGACAAGATCCAATTCGCTCAGGAAACCTCGGCCCGAACTTTGGGTGAAATCATCGAAGGCGCAGACGTCTTCTTGGGCCTCTCTGCGGGTGGTGTTTTAAAGCCCGAGATGGTCAAGTCCATGGCCAAAAGCCCCATTATTTTGGCCTTGGCCAATCCAACCCCCGAGATCTTGCCCGAGGATGTGCACGCCGTTCGAAATGATGCCATTGTGGCCACTGGGCGCACCGATTATCCCAACCAGGTCAACAACGTTCTTTGCTTTCCCTATATTTTCAGAGGGGCCCTGGACGCTGGCGCATCCACCATCACAACGGAGATGGAGATCGCCGCTGTTTATGCCATTGCAGAGCTTGCACAAGCCGAACAAAGCGAAGTGGTGGCGGCCGCCTACGCCGGTGAGCAACTCACCTTTGGCCCAGAGTACTTGATCCCCAAACCCTTTGATCCTCGCTTGATGATCAAAATTGCACCTGCTGTGGCCCTGGCTGCTGCCAAGAGTGGTGTGGCACTTCGCCCCATTGCAGACATGGATGCCTATTGCCAAAAACTGCAAAGTTTCGTGTACGCCTCTGGCCAGGCCATGAAGCCGATTTACGCAGCCGCCAAGAAGGCCCAAAACAAACGCGTCGCGTACGCAGAGGGCGAGGAAGAGCGCGTCTTAAGAGCCGTTCAAATCGTCGTTGATGAAAACTTGGCCAGACCCACCTTGATTGGCCGACCCGCTGTGATCGCGCGTCGCGTTGAGCAATTTGGTCTGCGCCTCAAAGAAGGCATTGACTACCAAGTGGTCAATGTCGAGAACGATCCAAGGTACAGAGATTTTTGGCAAACCTATTGGAAAATGACCGAGCGCAAAGGCGTCACCCAACAGTTGGCCAAAATTGACATGCGCAGGCGCCTCTCCCTCATCGGCACCATGCTGCTGCACAAAGGCGAAGTCGATGGGCTCATTTGCGGCACTTGGAGCACACCCGAGGTTCACCTCAATTACATCGACTTGGTCATTGGGCACCGCCCCGGCGTCAGCACCTACGCGTGCATGAACGGCCTGCTGCTGCCCGATCGCCAAGTCTTTTTGGTCGACACGCACATCAACTACGACCCCAGTGCAGAGCAATTGGCTGAAATCACCATCATGGCCGCCCATGAAATGCGCCGCTTTGGCATTCACCCCAAAGCTGCACTTTTGTCACACTCCAACTTTGGCAGCAGCGACAAGCCCACAGCCGTCAAAATGCGCGAAACCTTGGCCCTGGTCCAAGCCCGGGCACCTTGGCTCGAAATCGACGGTGAAATGCACGGTGATTTGGCCTTGGATCACGCCGCACGCGAGTCCATCATGCCGGACTCTCCCCTCAAAGGAAATGCAAACCTGTTGGTCCTGCCCAATTTGGACGCAGCCAATATTGCTTACAACCTTCTCAAAACCGCAGCCGGTGGCAACATCGCCATTGGCCCCGTTTTACTGGGAGCAGCCAAACCGGTTCACATTTTGACCGCCAGCACCACGGTGCGTCGAATTGTAAACATGACAGCTTTGACTGTTGCTGACGCGAGCGCTCAAAGGTAATCCCCTTAGAGATAGTGAGCGCTTACATACATGGCAATAATTGCCCTACTTTTTGCTGAATTATTAGGCAGGGACTTGCATTCAAAATGCATTTGAGTGACAATACGCGGTGAGTTATCGGGTTAGCTCACAAATTTGTCACTTTCATTAACCCTTTGATTTTTTTAGGGAAGTCTCACGGAGATGGACATGCCACTTCGTTCTGTCAAAAGCAACATCGTTCAGTCGATCAGAGCTTTTCGTGTGCCTGATCTGCAACAGGCTGCTCAGCACTTGGGCCATCACTTTTTGTATGCCAACTTGGCCCAAGCCAACAGCAAACAAGATGTGTTGGACTTCATTGTTCAGCAATTTACATTTCCCCTTCATGCCTGCAAGAGTTTTGACTCCTTGTATGACCACATGACGGACCCCTTGCACAAGTCAGGCCCCCAACCCGGGTTTGTGGTGGTGCTCGAGCACATTCCAGCTCACACCCGCTTTGACAAAGAGGCTCGCGAGCAGCTTTTGGACATCTTCCGTGAAGCCGCCGATTATTGGTCGGATCGCAAGATTTCTTTCCGCTGCTTTTACTCTTTCTCAGTGGCCAGGGTGCCTTCGTCCTTGGACATGGAGCGCCCCGTGGAGCCCGAGATCGATGCCAATGGCATTGAAATTGGAGTGGAAGTGGAGAAAATGCCAACCGACAAGCTCGTTGACATCTCTCCCTTGGCGCTTCGCATGAGCTCACCCTTCAACGCTGGGTACTGGCTGACTGCTGCCTAAATAGGCCAATTCATGACACCCTCTTGGGTGAGGGTGCCCATTAAAAGGGCTCAAGTCTGACTTGGGCCTTTTTTATGCGCACTTGTGAAGTCTTTAGCTGTCGCCAAAGACCTTCAAGTCCCCCACACCCAAAGCCAAGCCCTCAAAGTCCTCCAAGGAGACCTCCTGAGCGCGTTGTTGGAAGTCAAATTCACCCTCCCAACCTTGTGACGCCAACCAAGGCTCTAGCGTGTGGCGCAATATCTTTCGCCGTTGACTAAAGGCAACTTGAACCAACATCGAGAGCGTATTCACATTCAAAAGGGTTGGATTTTTTTTCGGTCTCATCCGAACCACCGCACTCAAAACACGAGGAGGCGGATCAAAGGCTTCTACCCCCACGTCCAAGACCTTCTCCATGTCGTACCTCCACTGCAGCATCACGCTCAAGCGACCATAGTCCGAAGAGTTCACCTTGGCCGTCATGCGCTCCACCACTTCCTTTTGAAGCATGAAGTGCTGATCTTCGATCACATCCACGTGATCCAACAAATGAAACAAAATGGGCGTGGAAATGTTGTAAGGCAAATTGCCCACCACCCGAATGGGGGAACCTCCCAATTGGTGTGCCAAATCGGTGAAGTTCACTCGCAAAACATCGCTCTCCACCACCTCGAGATTGGGCCTTGCGCGAAGCTTCGTCGCCAAATCTCGGTCGAGCTCGATGACACAAAGCCTCTCCAACGCTTGACTCAAAGGACTGGTGATGGCCGCCAAGCCGGGACCAATCTCAACCATTCGGTCCTGTCTTTTGGGCTCGATGCATTGAACAATGTCGGCGATGACACCGGGATCAACCAAAAAATGCTGCCCAAAGCGCTTTCGAGCAACGTGCTTCATGAGCGTCTCTCCCCGCACATCAGGGGGCAGGAAACGTCACCACGGCCCATGGCACTAGAGACTCTCAATTGACCAGCGTCTCAGGCGCATCTCGGTATTCAATGAAAGCGCGGCCCCTCACCTCTTGGGCCCAATCGGCGTAGGCTTGCTCGTATTTTTTCTCACGCAACGCATTGCGCGCCCACTCCCTTTGCTCCTTGGGACTCATGGTGTTTTTGCGACGCTCAAGCACCTCAATCAAATGCACACCAAAACGCGTGACGACTGGGTCCGAGACCTCGCCCACCTTCAGGTGGTTCATCACCTCTTCAAACTCTGGCACAAAGGCCCCCGAGCCCACCCAGCCCAAGTCCCCGCCGCGCTCAGCCGTTCCGTCTTGACTCAGCTCTTTGGCCACTTGCGCAAAATCCAATTCTTTGTTGTCCAAACGTTTTTTGATTTCAAACATTTTCACGCGAAGGGTGTTCACGCTGTTTTGTCCAGACGCACGCAACAAAATGTGTCGCACATGGGTTTGGTTGGAGCTCAACAACGCATTGTTCTCACTTTGTTCAACGAACTTGATCAAATGAAAACCCGCACCCGACCTCACCGGGCCCACCAAATCGCCCACGCGTGCATTCTCTACCGCGTGGACAAACAAGTCAGGGTAACGCGCCAAGGGCTTTAAGCCCATGTGGCCGCCTTGGGCTTTGTCTGAGCTTTGTGAGTTTGCCTTGGCAACACTCTCAAAACTTTCACCGGCCGTGATTTGTGCCTTCAAGGCATTGATCTTGGCGAGCAACACTTTCTCTTGCTCAGCTGTGGCGCCTTCTGGGACTTGAATCAAAATCTGAGCCAACTCAATTTGATTGCTGCGGTCTTGAGACTTGATCTCCTTTAAGTACTGATCTATCTCTTGCTCACTCACCTTGATGCGCGCATTGACCTCTTTCTCTCGCAGACGCTGCAAGGTCAATTCGTTTTGCAACTCCAGCAAAAACTGCTTCTGACTCACACCCGTTTGGGCCACTTTTTGCCTGAACTCCTCCAGCCCCAATCCGTTGCGTGTGGCCAAGGACAACTCAGCTTGGCGCACATCTTCTTTGCTCACTTTTATGCCTTGCTCTCGCGCATGGTCCAATTGGGTGCGCTCGGTGATCACTCGCTCCAGCACCTCTTTGACAAACTCACTTCGGGGAGGGGGAGAGGCTTTTTGGCTGGCCATCTGGGTCAACCATTGCTGCATTTGAATCATCACCTCTTGATTGGTTACTGGATCGCTGTCGACCAAGGCAACAATGAAGTCTGAGGGCCTTTGCACCGCATTGTTGGGCGTTGCAACCAGTCTTCCCAGTGCTTGGGAGTTGGCTGACAACTCCTGGCTTTCTTTGAATGGGCCCTTCATCAAACCCTGTGAGGAAGGATCCATTGCAATGGGTTGGGATTTGCTGCTGAGCCCTTGGGATGAACTCATGGAGGGTTTCATGCCTTGAGCCCAACTTGGAGCGCAACTCATCACCCCAAGCGCTAGAGCCAGTGCTCCCCCAAAGATCATCTCTCGCGTGCTTCTAATCATAATGAATCAATCGTAATTTCCAAATCGACTTGGCGAATCTAAATTATCCCTAAGGTTTTGATACCTGGGGATGTTTTCTTTCAAAGTTTGCAAGGGACTGATGCCCACTTTCGTAAACCCATCAAACTCCAACTGGAACATGATACGCTGATTGACTTGGTTTGTTGCAACTTGGAGCCTCTCCAAAACAATGCGACCCAGCCAACAACCTGCGTCATATTCAAAGCCCACGATGGAATTGACCACCGTGTGCATTTGCAGGTCAAAGTTCAAACGCCCCACACCAAACCACTTGTTCTCTCCAATGCCTCTGCCTGGTCCCAAGTCCGGTCCCCGCCCTTGCCACAAATCATTGAGCGGCCACTGCCAAGCCATGTCAATCAGCTCACTGTGCACGTCTCTTTGAAAACTATAGGCCATGCTGAAAAGTCGGTAATTTGAAGGGTAATAACGACCTCCAATTTTGGTCTGCATGGACTCATGTGTTGCGGGATCATACTGTAGTGTGGAGTCAGCCCTGAAGGTCTTGCTCAGGTTCAAAGTCGCACCCAAGAGCAAATCGTCCACATGGTCACTCAAAGGGGCCAAATCGGTGGGAAGCATCACGCGTTGCGTTTGGTAGCGAAAGCGTTGTGCAACACTGAACCGTGCTTTCTCCTCACCACTCTCTTCGGCGATAAGACGTGAGGTTGCCCCCATGGTCAAGAGTTTGTCATCGGATACACGGTCATAGCCTGAAAATGCATTTTCGGTGTAAACGGTTGCAAAATTAAAGTCATTCCTACCCGTGTCATAAACCGGCAAGAAGTTTTGATCGCGGTATGGGGTATCGACAAAAAACACCCGCGGCTCCAAGGTCTGGATGAAACTGGATCCGCCCCAACTGTAGGGCCTCTCAAGCACGGTGGTCATGTCTAAGCTAAAGGTGGGCACCGTCACACTGGCACTCTTTTGTCCTGTGCTCAAAAGTGGCGTGTCAAACTGGTAGGTCCGACCCAGCACACTCACCTTGGGTGTCACCGTCAAATACTCCAAATTCACGGGATAACTCAAACGCGTTGCAACCAGCGCGCGCTCTCCATTGGTCTGACAATTGGCGATGGTCACGACACAGCTCAATGAGGCATCGGCCCCCTCGAAACGCGTGACATCGGTTTGCACACCCACCTGCAAATTCCCAAAATAGGGCGTGAAACGAGTGGTCCACTGCGGCAAACGATCAAAGGGCGGGATGATGGGCGCCGTGGGGTCTTGGAGCGTTTGCCACTTCAAACTCCTCAATGTTGAGCTGAACGCTCCACGACTCCAATTGATCGCCACATCGGTGGGCAACAAACGATCCGTGATTGGACTGGAGGCAGAGGCAAAGTCTCGCCAATAATTGTCATCACTCACCCGCTTGATGTTCACATTGAGCCCAAGGCGCTCACCCATGACATCAAACACACCTTGGTTTTGATCCCAGACCCCCCAGCGCGATTGACCTCTGAGCAAATCGTGCTCCATGTAGTCCAATCGAATTTGTCCCTTTTGATCTGGATTGACTTGCTCCAAATAGCGGTACTCGCCCCCCAAACTCAAACCTCGCTTGCTCCATGTGGTCGCTTGGAGTGTGGCGTCATGGTTGGGGGCGATGTTCCAGTAATAGGGCTGGGTGTATTCAAATCCACCCAAACTGTCTAGTCCCATGGTCGGGGGCAACAAACCTGACTTGCGCTCTGAGCTCAAAGGGAAACTGATGGAGGGGATGGGCAAAATGGGCACCCCTTTGAAGCTCAGGGCCGCACCCTCTGCTTGCCCCTCATTGGTCTCGTTGTTGATGTGAATCGCCTGAGCTCTCAAAATCCAATCGGGCAACCACTCCGGGCCCGGCTTGACACGACAGGTGGTGAAGGTGGTGTCGTGAATGACCGCATGCTGCTCATCCACAAAATCAATTTTGGAGGCCTCACCATACGCCCCGTTTCTCAAAAAAGAAAACGAGGGTTGTGTGAAAAACCCCTCAAAACTTCCCACCTCCAACTCCAGCACGGGCCCCGTGTACAAATTACCTGCCTTGTTGACACGCACATTTCCTGTGGCTTTCATGCGGTCCTGTGTGCTGTCATACTCCATGGTGTCAGCCTTCACCACCGTGTCGCCGCGGCGCATGAACACGTCTCCTTGCATGTTGAGCGTCTCCTCGGTTTGGCCTTGCAAGGTATCGGCTTCAAAAAAAGACGGCAACTCTCGTTTGATGCTCTCACTCACGCGCTCTTGTAGCAAGCCACTGGGTGTCAACCGAATGGGCGAGGGCGTGGGTGAGCCTGGGCTTGGCTGAGCTTGTGCCCATCCCATCCCACAACCCAACCATGTCAAAACAAAAACCCAGCGTTTCAAAAACAAATGGAAAGCGTCACAGTCAAAAGTAAAAAATATTCATGCCCAAGTCACCAAACATTGGAAATGGCTCGCTTGGCACCTAGAATTTGAATTATCCCAGAGCCACATCGCTCACAACCCCTATTGTCCTCGAGCCAGCCGACTCTTTTACACACAGCAGATGAAAATATGACCCAAAATTCAAGCACTTCGGCCCCCAACCCAATCACATGGTCCTCTGAGGCTCGTGAAAACGCCTTTGTGCAGTGGTTCACACCGCTCGTGGACAAGCACCAATTGAGGGCGGACACACTCGCCTTGGCCTCAGCCGACGCAAGTTTCAGACGCTACCTTCGAGTCCTCTCTTTGAATGCGTCCCATCCCTCCTTGGTCATCATGGACGCCCCACCCGAGCTAGAGGACACCTCTAGATTTGTGAACATCACCTCTCTCATGCACCAAGCGGGCCTCAAAGCACCGCAGATCTTGGAATACGCGGCCTCGCAAGGGTTCTTGCTCTTGGAGGACCTGGGCGCCAACACCATGATGCAGGCTTTGCCCAAACCCTTGGCCCTCGGCGCTCAAGCCATGATGGCCCCGCCACTGCCCCCTGTGGCCTTGAGCGAGCCCGATGCAAAGACCCAAATGCTGTTTGAGAAAGCCATTGATGCCCTGATCTTGTGGCAACTCTCCTCGCGCCCAAACACCTTGCCCGAATACGATCACGCTCTCTTGAAGCGCGAATTGAGCCTCTTTGACGAGTGGTATTTGCGACAAGCCAAAGGGGTCCAAGAGGCAGAGCTGCAAGTGCACCTGAAACAAACCCTTTTGCCGGTGTATGAGCTCATCATCCAAAAGAACTTGAGCGCTCCCAAGTCCTATGTGCACCGAGACTTCATGCCACGCAATTTAATGCTGCCCACCTCCAACGACGCCCCTTTGGGCGTGTTGGATTATCAAGACAGCGTCTATGGCCCCATCACCTACGACATCGCCAGTCTCATGCGAGACGCCTTCATCAGCTGGCCCGAAGAGTTTGTGCTCGACATCACCATTCGCTACTGGGAGCGTGCAAGAGCGAAAGGCTTGCTCGAGGAAGACGGGTTTTCCCAAGACTTTGGCGCCTTTTATTCAGCCGTTGAATGGATGGCTCTTCAAAGGCATTTGAAGGTGGCAGGTATCTTTGCCAGGCTATCACTTCGAGACAACAAGCACCATTACTTGGCCGACACCCCCCGTTTTGTGCACTACATCCGTGCCACTTGCTCGCGCTATCGAGAACTCAAGCCCCTTTTGAAACTCATCGACCACGTGGAGAACATCGCCCCCATTCAAGCCTTCACCCTGGGCCCTAGAGGTCAGTGAACATGCCCCGCCTGTACTGCCCCATTCCATTAAAAGAGCTCCAAGACATTGAGCTCCCCCCTCAAGCTGCAAAACACGTACAAGTCTTGCGGCTACAACCCAAGGACGCCTTGACGCTTTTCAATGGCCACGGTGGTGAATACCAAGCTGAGATCCTCAAAATGGGCAAACACACGGTGGAGGTGCGCATCTTGAATCACACCCACACCGAGCGTGAATGCGTGCGCCAAGTGCAACTCTTGGTCGGCATGCCTGCAAACGAACGCATGGATTGGTTGGTTGAAAAAGCCACCGAATTGGGCGTTGCACGCATCACCCCCATCATGACCCAGCACTCGGTGCTCAGGCTCACTGGTGAGCGAGCCGACAAGAAAACGGCCCACTGGCTCTCCATTGCTCAAGCGGCCTGTGAGCAATGCGGTCGCAACACCGTGCCCCAAATCGATGTGCCTCAACCTTTGCTGGCCTCCCTCAAAACCTTGGTCGAGCCCGCTTTGGGTCAGCGCTGGGTGCTCTCTACGGTGCCCCCAGAACGTGCAAGGCCTGCGCCATCTGAAAGTCAAGCCAGTCAAGGCCCGTGGGTTCAAATTTTGAGTGGCCCTGAGGGAGGTCTACACAGCGAAGAGGTCTCCTTGGCACTCGACGCTGGATTTCAAGCCCTCTCCTTGGGCCCTCGCATTTTGAGAGCCGAGACCGCAGCCCTCATGGGCTTGGTCCTTGCCACCCAAGAAGGCGCCACACCCCTTTAACTCTCGCTTGGGGTGTTGCGCTGAGGGGTTGGGTACCTTGTGGGGTATCAAAGCCCAAGCGCCCCCCCGAAAACCTTGGTTTTCTTCAGTGAGACTCTCTCAAGGCCTTGAACCAGCCCAAACCCTGGGAGGTGGCCCCTGGGACGGCCCCAAGACGGGGTCTGTACTCACAGCCCACCCAACCACTCCATGCGGTGTCAACAGCGATTTGATCGATCAAATCAAACAAAGCGCTGTAGAACACCTCTCCCGCGTCGGGTTCGTGGCGATCGGGGACCCCTGCAATTTGAAAATGTCCAATCGAGCCCGTCGGCATGTATTGCGAAATTTTGCGAGACAAGTCGCCCTCCACAATTTGACAATGGTACAAATCCATTTGGACCTTCACATTGTCCACACCCAACGCATCAATCACAGCATGCGCTTGGGCTTGTCGGTTTAAAAAATAAAAGGGAATGTCTCGGGTGTTGATGGGCTCAATGAGAACGGTGATGCCCTCTTGTTTGGCCAGCTTTGCGCTCCACGCCAAATTGTCTAAATAGGTATCGAGAAGCGGACCTTGCGTGCTGGCAGCCCCAGAGCTGGTTTGCGCGAGAGGCGCTGAGGGGTCCACAAACTGAGACCTGTACTCGCCAGGTATGCACCCCGCCATGACATGAATTCGCTGGCTACCCAGTGCCTTTGCATGGCTCAGTGCCAAATCAAATCCCGCCTTGAACTCGGCAACCCGTGCCGGGTCACAAGCCACACCGCGGTCCCCACTCGCCCAAGCTTGGGTCACATCTTGCGCTTTAAAGCCGCCTGGCGGGGTGTTGATCAACACTTGATGGAGTCCACAATCTTTCAGTGCACTCACTTGAAGTGTCAAATCGTGCTCATAGGGAAACAAACTCTCAACGGCCTCAAAGCCATCGTTGCGCGCTTGCTCAAACCGCTCTAAATAGGGGTACTCCGTGTAGAGCATGGATAAATTGGCACAAAATTTCGGCATCCCGTTTCCTTGATCACAAATAAGACATTGCCATGGGCATTGACGGCTTCAATGCGCATCGATCACCTTGGCCGGCTCCTCGGCCTCAATCACTCGCTGAGCCCAGTCGGTTAATTTGCTGATGTCGGTGCGCAAGATCTCTTGCTTGACCGTCAAGACTTGGGTGGGGTGCATTGAAAAACTCCTCAAACCCAAACCCAACAACAGTTTGGTGAGGCTGGGGTCCCCTGCCATCTCCCCACACACACTCACACCCTTGCCCGCTTGCTTGCAGCTTTGAATGGCGTGAGCAATCAAGCGCAGCACTGCAGGGTGCAAGGGATCGTACAAATGGGCCACCGACTCGTCCGCTCTGTCAATGGCCAATGTGTATTGAATCAAATCATTGGTGCCAATGGAGACGAAATCAAAATACTTTAAAAACAACGGCATGCTAAGCGCCGCTGCTGGAATCTCAATCATGGCACCCACCTTCAAGGGGCCATACGCTTGGCCACGGTTGTCCAAGTCTTTTTTGGCTTGCTCCAAGAGCGAGAGCGTTTGACGGATCTCTCTCAAATGGGCCAACATCGGAATGAGCAAATGCACTTGGCCATGTGCTGAGGCACGCAAAATGGCTCTGAGTTGGGTGAGAAACATCTCAGGATCGGCCAAACTCCAACGGATCGCTCTCAAACCCAATGCAGGGTTCAAATAGTGATCCTCCTTTTGTGAGCGATCCAAGGGCTTATCGGCACCAATGTCCACCGTTCGGATGGTCACTGGCAAGCCCTTCATGCCTTGTACAGCCGCCAAATAGGCGTTGTACTGCTCTTCTTCGTTGGGCAGTTTCCGTCATGCCCCATGAACAAGAACTCACTCCTAAATAAGCCCACACCCACCGCTCCCACGGCCAAAGCTTGCTCGCTGTCATCGGGCAACTCAATGTTGGCCAAGAGCTCAACGCGTTGCCCATCCAGGCTCAAGGCTGGCGTGTGACGCAGGCGGGTGAGGCGCTCGCGCTCCAAATCGGCTTGGCGGCGCTTGAATTCGTATTCGGCCAAGATGATGGCCGAGGGGTCGACAATCATCACCCCTTGGTCGCCATCGATGATGACCCAATCGTCTTGACGCACCCACTGACTTGCACTGCGAGCGCCAACCACAGCAGGAATGTCCAAGCTGCGAGCCACGATTGCCGTGTGCGAGGTCTTGCCCCCAACGTCGGTGACGAAACCCGCAAACACACTTTGCTTGAACTGAATCATGTCAGCGGGCGATAAATCATGGGCCACCAAGACCAATGGCACATCGACTTGGTCTTCTAAGAGCAAATCTTGCTGTCTGGCGCTACCCGGTTTGGCCGCTCTTTTGGTGGGCAACGCGCTTGGCAAGCCCTTCATGTGGCGCAAAACGCGTTCCACAACCTGCTCCAAATCGGCCTTTCTCTCCCTGAGATAAGGGTCCTCCATCTCATCGAATTGTCTGGCCACGACCTCCAACTGCGAGGTGAGCGCCCACTCCGCGTTGTAGAGCCTCTCACCAATCCAGTGTTTGATGCCCTCAGCCAACAACTCATCTTCCAAGAGCATGACATGGACCTCAAGGACGGCGGCAATCTCTGCGGGGGCGTCCTTGCTCATGCTTTGTTGCAGAGCGCGCACTTCTTTGACGACCGCGTCACGCGCTTGTGCAACACGTCGAATCTCAGAGGCGACTTGGTCTGGCGTGATGAAATAGTGAGCCACATCCACCCGGCTTGAGGCGACCAAGACGGCACGCCCTATGGCAATGCCTCGGGCAACCGCCAAACCGTGGATGGAGAAAGTCATCTCACTCGCCTTCGTCGAACTTGTCCGACATCAATTGAAGAATCGCATCCACGGCCTCTTGATCGCGCTCGCCCTCGGCCTCTAGCGTCACCTCACTCCCAATGCCGGCAGCCAACATCATGACGCCCATGATGCTCTTGGCGTTGACACGCCTCTCACCCTTGGAGATCCAGACCTCGCAAGGAAAACTGCTCGCGAGTTTGGTGAGTTTTGCAGATGCCCTGGCGTGCAGTCCCAGTTTATTGCTGATGGTGGTGTGAGCTTGGATCATGGGATTTTTTAATTTGATTTTGAGGAGCGGAGGTGGCCACTTGCATCACGCCTTGTGAGCCACCAGCCAAAGCGCGATTGACCAACATTTCCAAGGACTCGTGGCAATAACAAACCGTTCTGAGAAGCATGGGTAAGTTAACCCCTGCCACCAGCCTTGCACTTGAGCCTGTGATCAATTGTTGAGCCACGTTGGAGGGCGTTGCACCAAAAATATCGGTGAGCACCAAAACTCCCTCGCCGCTCAACTGATCCAAAGCCACTCGAGCCGTGGACAAAGACTCTTCGGGCGAGGTTTGTGCATGAATATCAATGGCAGTAACGTATTGACCACAATCAGGATAAACATGCAATGCACAGTCCTTGAGCGCCTTGGCCAATGGCGCGTGGGCAATGATCATTATTCGGTTAGTCATGGATGCCTTGAGTTAGGGTGCTAATTATGCCTTTTCAATCACAAAATGGGCGCTTTTTAGCGTTGTCGCAACATGCAATTTCAACGCCCCCCACTTGGCCAAGGATCCCCCACGGCACCTGCTTTTAACGAAAACTCTCAAAAAAGGTCTCCAGCGCGTCCTTTTGTGCCTCCTGGGACAGGGTGCTTTTGGCGGTTTGAGCCGGTGCGGACGCCCCCTTGTAAATACCCGCTTGGTAGAGCTTGTGGCCCTTGGTGAACCAGGCCCAATGGACCTGCATGCCCCTCTCGTTTTGGCCCTCAAAGTAAGCCCGAGAGCCCAATGTGGTGGTCAACTTGCCCACCAAAGCCTCCTGCTTCAAAAGCGTCGGTTGGCTCAACGCTTGAGGATTGGCCCCATTCAATGAAGCCCAAGAGGCTTTGAGCCACAACCCCTCCAAAGCACCCACATCGGTAGAGGGCTGCACCGTGAGCCACGCCAAGGTGAACTGGAATCCTTGGGCCTCACAGCCCTGCATGCTCAAAGCCTGAGCCCCTGCTCCCCAATCCACCTCTTTTTCGGCCACCCCTGGCTTACAAGGCAAGAGATAGGTCAACTCCTCACCCTCAGGGTGCACCTCTCGCCAATTGAAGTTGGGCGCGCATGCGGCCAAGGCTGCGACTAAAACGCACAAGCCGACACGCTTGATGGGATTGACTGGATTTTGATTCATACCGGATCCATAAAAAAAGGCATCCCCTTGGAGATGCCTGGTGAGATGGGTTTTGGAGAAACCCTCTCGAGCGCCTTACTTGGCCCTGAATTGATCGTGACAGTTCTTGCAAGCTCCGCCCACGGCACCCACAGCAACCTTCAAGTCTTCGAGCTTGCCGGTTTTAGCCGCTGCGTTCAATTTCATGGCTTCTGCCATGAGCTTGTCCTGCGCTTCTTTGAATTTAGCGCCTTCACTCCAAATTTCCGCTTTCGCTTTGGTCTCGCCCTTGTCAGAGCCTTCCACAAAAGCAGCCCAAGGCAACTTGGACACCACCGCAAACACGGCCTCATTGTCCTGTGCAACCTTTGCATCAAAGGGCACTTTGCCTTGAGCCATCTCGGCCAAGCGACCAAAGTGCGTGCCCATCACGGTGAGAGCCGATTGACGGTATTTGATAGCTGCCTCAGGCTTTGCAAATTGAGCTTGAGCGCTCAGTCCCACCATGCAAATTAAAAGTGCGAGGAGGCGAACAATGCGAATGTGTTTCATGATGAATTCCTTGATCTTTCGGGGTTGAAGATGAATCGTTTGCGAATGCTAACTGTTTTTAAAGTCTTTTTCATGCTTTAATTCGAAAAAGGGGTTATTTGTGCACGTAAATCCCTGGGTTCATGCGCCCGGGTTTGAACCGTCTTGTGCCTTGACCGTCCTCTTAGATCTCTAAAGGCCCTTGGGCCCTCAATTCAACTCGACCGATTTTTTTATCAGCACCATGAAACTTCGAATTTGGGATCTGCCCACAAGAGTCTTCCATTTTTTACTCATTTTGGCGCTTTTGGGGTCCTTTGCCACCATTTATCTCTCCGATGATTTGGTGTTGTGGCATGCCCGCATTGGTCTCTTTTTTTTAAGCCTTTTGATCTTTCGATTGATTTGGGGCTTTTGTGGCGGGCACTGGTCTCGCTTTCAAAGCTTTGTGACGTCTCCCGTCTCTGCACTTCGCGCTCTTGGAGACACAGCAAGGGGGCGCACCACTTTCACCACTGGGCACAATCCTTTGGGAGGATGGTCTGTTCTTTTGATGATGACCCTCCTCTTGGCTCAAGTCATCAGCGGTCTTTCAAGCGATGACGAAGTGGCGTTTTCCGGACCGCTCACACAATACATCTCTGCAGCTTGGGTTGAGCGCGCCACTTGGTATCACACCGAGGTGGGTGTGTGGCTGATTGTCTTGGTGGTGAGCGTTCATGTGCTCATGATCTTTTGGTACCGAAAGCGCTACGGCCACGATTTGGTCACACCCATGATCACCGGCGACAAAGAGCTCCCAGTTGAGACAGAACACCACTTGCCCCCTGCCAGTCAAGACAGCAGCAAAGACCGATTACAAGCTTTGGTGATGTTTGCGTTGATTGCCGTTTTGGTCTACAGCTCCTTGAAGTTATAAAGAACACTTGAGACCTCTTTACTGAACCTCTTTTCTCTCTCATGTCAGACCCTTCGATCGTTCCCATCGATGGCGCCCCAGGCGCCCACCTTGATTCAGCCATAGAGCTCTTGGGCGAGTTTTGGCTCTTTGCCGAGGCCCATCTTTTCCAAGACACCCAAGTGCACAGAGCTAAGCCAGATGCTGGTTTTTTCTTTGATCAATTACAGGGTTTCATTTTGCCCCATCACCGCTTTGCGCTGGCTCAGTTTGGCCAGGAGAGTGTGGGTTGCGTGGCACTCACGGAGTTGCAAAATGACAGCTATTCCAATGCTTGTGAAATGCAGTGTTTGTATGTCAAACCCCACTTTCGCAGACAAGGCTTTGGACATCAACTCATCGAGCAAGCTGTGCTCTGGGCTCAAGAGCTCGAGCACAGCCATTTGATCTTCAACCCTTTGTGGGAATCAGAGAGTTTGCGCAGCATTTACTCAAAATTTGGATTTGAAGAAATCCCTCCCCTCTCTCACACCCACCCCAGCCAAAGCCACTTGCTCATGCTGGAGTTGCGCTGAAACTCTCCCTTGACCCCCCAAGAACCACACCTCCTGGAGGGAGGGCTCTCAATGTGAGGTGGCCTGTTTTAACAAGGTCTCAGCGTCGCTCACCAAAAACTCACCAGGGCCTTCAACATTTAGGCTTTGAACCACGCCGTTTTTAACCAACATCGAATAACGGTTGCTCCTCAAGCCCAGACCACGCGCGGTTAGGTCCAAGGTGAGACCTGTGGCCTTGGCAAATTCAGCGCTCCCATCGGCGATGAATCGAACTTTGCCATGTGCTTTTTGATCCTTTGACCAAGCACCCATCACGAAGGGGTCGTTCACACTCAAACACCAAATCTCGTCCACACCAGCCGCTTTCAATGCATCGTGGTGCGCAATGTAGCCCGGCACGTGCTTGGCTGAGCAAGTGGGGGTAAAGGCTCCGGGAACGGCAAACAAAGCGATGGTCTTGTTCTCACTGGCCTTCACTGGATCCACTGGATTGGGTCCCAAGGCGCAACCTTGGGTCTCCACTTCAATGAATTCGCTCAATGCGGCGTGGGGCAACTTGTCTCCGACTTTGATCATCTCAATACTCCTTCATGAATGGACGGGTCAATAACGTTTTCAGTCCCGATAATAACAAACGGCCCTCGAAGGGGCCGTTTTGAAACAAACAAACATTTCAAAATGAAAGGTTTTTAAGCTGTGATCGCTTTCTCTACCAAACGGGTTGCAACCCAGTTTTTAGTTTTAGAGATGGGACGACTCTCAGTGATCTCGATGGTGTCACCCAAATGAAATTCACCTTTTTCGTCGTGCGCGTGGTACTTGCTTGATTTGCCGACAATTTTGCCGTACAAAGCATGCTTAACACGACGCTCAACCAAAACCGTCACCGTTTTAGCTCGCTTGTCGCTCACCACTTTACCGATCAAGGTGCGCTTGAGAGATTTTTTAGCTTCTGTCATGATGCTCTCTCCTTATTTAGTGACTTGCTTTTGAGCAAGAATGGTTTTAGCACGAGCAACGCTGCGTCTGGTTTGACGCAACTGAGCTGTGTTGTTCAAGTTTTGGGTTGCCTTTTGCATGCGCAATCCAAAATGTGCTTTTTGCAAAGCTTTGACCTCTGCTTCTAAAGCAGGGATGTCTTTTTCACGTAATTCAGCAGTTTTCATTGGCTGTTTCTCCTGATCATTGACCCAACATGCGGGTCACAAAGGTGGTGCGCAAAGGCAACTTGGCAGCAGCCAGACGAAATGCTTCACGAGCCAATTCCTCAGGAACACCAACGATTTCATAGAGAACTTTGCCTGGCTGAATCTCGGCCACGTAGTACTCTGGATTTCCTTTACCATTACCCATACGAACCTCTGCAGGCTTTTGAGAAATGGGCTTGTCGGGAAATACACGAATCCAAATGCGACCACCACGTTTGACGTGACGGGAAATGGCGCGTCGTGCTGATTCGATTTGACGCGCCGTTAAGCGTCCACGATCAGTCGACTTTAAACCGAAGTCACCGAATGCAACTGAGTTTCCACGAGTTGCAATACCGGTGTTACGGCCTTTTTGTTCTTTGCGATATTTACGGCGTGCTGGTTGCAGCATGCTTATTCTCCTTGACCGTCCGCAACCGTGCCAGTGGAGGCGGGCGCGGTGACTTTTCTCACGCGCTTGACGGTGGTTTTAGGGGCATCTGTGGCTTCAGCAGGTTTATCGCTTCCATCCACAGGTGCGGCATTGGTCCCGCCAGTGCGGCGTGCTGAGGGCTTGCCTGCACGATCACCTTGGGGACGGTTATCACGACGAGGGCCACGTGGACGCTTGTCATCTTCAACTTTGGCCTCAGGTGCCACTGGCAAGTCGTTGCGACCCAATGTATCACCCTTGTAGACCCAAACTTTCACACCAATCACACCATAGGTGGTCTTGGCTTCAGAAGTTCCGTAATCAATGTCTGCGCGCAATGTGTGAAGTGGCACACGACCTTCGCGATACCATTCTGTACGAGCAATCTCAATGCCGTTCAAACGACCTGAGGACATGATCTTGATACCTTGAGCGCCCAAACGCATGGCGTTTTGCATGGCACGCTTCATGGCACGACGGAACATGATGCGCTTTTCAAGCTGTTGAGTGATGCTGTCAGCAATCAATTGAGCATCGATTTCAGGCTTGCGCACTTCTTCGATATTGACTGCAACGGGCACGCCCAAACGAGTTGACAACTCTTTTTTCAAGTTCTCAATGTCCTCGCCTTTTTTACCAATCACGACACCAGGTCGTGCGGAAAAAATGGTGATGCGGGCATTTTTCGCGGGTCTTTCAATCAAAACGCGTGAAACAGCTGCATTTTTCAACTTGGCCTTCAAGTACTCACGCACTTGAATGTCTTCCGCCAGCATGCCAGCAAACTCTTTGTTGCTAGCGTACCAACGACTTGCCCAATTGCGACTAACCGATAAACGGAAACCGGTTGGATGGATTTTTTGTCCCATTTCTTAGGCCTTTCAGTTGCCCACCGTCACGTACACATGGCACGTGGGTTTACTAATTCGATTACCACGGCCTTTGGCGCGGGCTGTAAAGCGCTTGAGCGTTGCACCTTGCTCAACGTAGATGGTTTTGACCTTGAGTTCATCAATGTCTGCTCCATCATTGTGTTCTGCATTGGCAATGGCGGACTCTAGTACTTTTTTAACAATACCAGCAGCTTTCTTTTGCGTAAATGTCAGAATATTTAGGGCTTGATCCACTTTTTTACCACGGATCAAATCAGCAACCAAGCGACCTTTGTCGACTGACAAACGAACGCCGCGGAGGACTGCACGTGTTTCCATATGTCTCTCCTTATTTCTTTTGGACTTTCTTGTCCGCTGGGTGACCTTTGAATGTGCGGGTCAAGGCGAATTCGCCAAGTTTGTGCCCGACCATTTGGTCCGTGATGTAAACGGGAACATGTTGCTTGCCGTTGTGAACAGCAATGGTCAACCCAATGAATTCTGGAAGAATCATTGAGCGACGTGACCATGTCTTGATTGGTTTTTTGTCTTTAATGGCGACGGCCTTCTCCACTTTGTTCATCAAATGATGATCAACAAAGGGTCCTTTTTTTAGTGAGCGTGTCATTTGCTACCCCTTACTTCTTGCGACGCGACACAATCATGACCTGTGTGCGCTTATTGTTACGGGTGCGATAACCCTTGGTCATGTTGCCCCAAGGATCGACAGGTACACGGCCTTCGCCGGTACGACCTTCACCACCACCATGGGGGTGATCAATTGGGTTCATGGCAACACCGCGAACGGTTGGGCGAATACCCATCCAACGCTTGACACCCGCTTTACCCAGTTGACGAAGGCTGTGCTCTTCGTTGGCAACTTCGCCAATCGTTGCGCGACACTCGATGTGAATCTTGCGAACCTCACCAGAGCGCATGCGAACCTGAGCGTAGGTACCTTCACGAGCCAAAAGCGTAGCTGATGTTCCTGCAGAACGCGCAATTTGTGCGCCCTTGCCAATTTGCAATTCGATACAGTGAATGGTTGAACCCACTGGAATGTTGCGAATGGGCAGTGTGTTACCTGCACGAATAGGCGCTTCTGATCCACTCATGATCGCTGCGCCCACTTCTAAACCGCGAGGAGCGATGATGTAGCGGCGCTCGCCATCTGCATAGCAAATCAAAGCGATATGTGCCGTGCGGTTGGGATCGTACTCAATGCGCTCAACTTTGGCTGGAATGCCGTCCTTGTTGCGCTTGAAGTCCACCACGCGGTAGTGATGCTTGTGTCCACCGCCTTTGTGGCGGGTGGTGATGTGACCGTTGTTGTTGCGACCTGCTTTTTGGAACTGTGGTTCCAACAAAGGAGCATAACCTTCGCCTTTGTGCAAATGGTCACGTGTCACCTTCACCACGCCACGTTGGCCTGGTGATGTGGGTTTCATTTTAATGACTGCCATGATTAAGCGACCTCCCCAGAAAGGTTCAGCTCTTGACCAGGCATGAGCGTCACGTAAGCTTTTCTGACATGGTCTCTGCGGCCAATTGAACGGCCAAAACGCTTGGTTTTGCCCTTGGTATTCACCACAGAAACCCCTTTAACGCTGACCTTGAACATCAGTTCAACAGCAGCCTTGATTTCAGGCTTGGTCGCGTCTTGCAATACTTTGAAAGTGACTGCGTTGCTTTTTTCGGAGACCATTGTTGCCTTCTCAGACACGATGGGAGCCACGAGAACTTGCATCAATCGACCTTCGTCAAATTTATGTGCGTTCATGCGAACATCTCCTTCAACTGGTCAATGGCGGCCTTGGTCACCAAAACCTTTTTGTAATGAACCAATGACAATGGATCTGCATAACGAGGCTCAACCACCAACACATTGGGCAAGTTGCGTGAAGCCAAGTACAAGTTGTCATCCACTTGGTCAGAGATGACCAATACTGAATGAAGATTCATCGCCTTGAATTTGGCAGCCAAAAGCTTTGTTTTGGGAGCTTCAACGGTCAAGGTATCAACCACAGCCAAACGACCTTCACGGGCCAACTGCGAGAAGATTGAAGCCATGCCAGCACGGTACATCTTCTTGTTGATTTTTTGTGTGAAATTCTCATTGGGCATGTTAGGGAAGGTACGACCACCTCCACGCCAAATGGGAGATGAAGTCATACCAGCACGTGCACGACCAGTACCTTTTTGTTTAAAAGGCTTTTTGGTTGAGTGGTGAACTTGCTCTCTGTCTTTTTGAGCGCGAGTACCTTGACGTGCATTCGCTTGGTAAGCCACCACAATTTGGTGCACCAAGTCTTCGTTGTATTCACGACCAAATACAGTCTCAGGGGCATCATATTTTGAAGCCGCTTGACCTTGATCATTTAGGAGTTCGAGCTGCATCAGTTCGCTCCTTTATCAATGGTTTTGACAGCAGGTCGCACTGTGACAAAGCCACCAGCGGAACCTGGGATCGCGCCTTTGATGAGAAGCAATTGTCTTGCTTCATCAATGCGAATCACATGTAAGTTTTGTGTGGTCACAGTCTCGTCACCCATGTGTCCTGACATGCGTTTACCAGGAAACACGCGACCAGGATCTTGCGCCATTGAAATG
This sequence comes from uncultured Burkholderiales bacterium, assembly GCA_903831655.1. GTDB lineage: Bacteria > Pseudomonadota > Gammaproteobacteria > Burkholderiales > Burkholderiaceae_C > Limnohabitans. The sequence goes on along the minus strand of CAIKYO010000230.1, from coordinate 12,718 downwards.
GAGCCAGGAACATTGTGTGAACGGCTGTTACCGTGTGACGCTCTTTGTGAGTGGAAGTTGTGGCGCTTGATCGTGCCAGCAAAACCCTTACCAATGGAGGTGCCCTGCACGTCCACTTTTTGGCCCACAGAGAATACGTCAGTCACAACGACGTTTGCGCCAGGAGCGTATTTCGCGGCGGTGTCAGGTGTGACTCGGAATTCTTGAATAATCTCGCCTGCTTGCACGCCTGCCTTGGCAAGGTGACCAGCAACTGGCTTGGTGACTCTAGACGCCTTCTTTTCACCAAAAGTGACTTGAAGGGCTACGTAACCATCATTTTCTTGGGTTTTAACTTGTGACACTCGGTTGTTGGATACATCCACCACCGTGACAGGCACTGCGTCGCCTTCGTCGGTGAATAGGCGCATCATGCCCACCTTGCGTCCAAGCAAACCCAGACGGGTGCTTTGACTCATTTTTTTCTCCTAAACCCCCACCACAGCCACTTCAATTGGCAACTGTGTTTTTTATGTGAGAGACGGTTGATAATTTCTCTAACTTTTGTCAGAGCCTGAGATTATAGCGCTTTTTGTTTTTAAAAAGCAACCTCTAATTGCCCATCCTTGACCACCCGCCTTTCAGTGGGCGGTCAAGGTGTGTTTTTATTGCAACTTGATTTCGACGTCAACGCCAGCTGGCAAGTCTAGTTTCATCAATGCGTCCACTGTTTTGTCAGTGGGGTCAACGATGTCCATCAAACGTTGGTGTGTGCGAATTTCAAATTGATCGCGGCTGGACTTGTTCACGTGAGGTGAGCGCAAAATGTCAAAACGCTTCATGCGTGTTGGCAATGGAACGGGACCCTTCACAATGGCACCGGTTCTTTTAGCGGTGTCCACAATTTCAGCGGCAGATTGATCGATCAATTTGTAATCGAAAGCTTTGAGACGAATGCGAATTTTTTGTTTTGCTGACATGGCTTACTCCATGATCTTTGCAACGACACCCGCGCCCACAGTCTTGCCACCCTCACGGATCGCAAAACGCAAGCCCTCTTCCATCGCAATCGGGTGGATCAACTTCACAGTGATCGACACGTTGTCTCCAGGCATCACCATCTCTTTGCCTTCTGGCAACTCGATCGCGCCTGTCACGTCTGTCGTTCTGAAGTAGAACTGTGGTCTGTAGTTGTTAAAGAATGGCGTGTGACGGCCACCTTCGTCCTTGGAGAGCACGTACACCTCAGCTGTGAAGTGGGTGTGGGGCTTGATTGAACCAGGCTTACAGAGCACTTGACCGCGCTCAACCTCTTCACGCTTGGTGCCGCGCAACAAAATACCCACGTTGTCACCCGCTTGACCTTGGTCAAGCAGTTTTCTAAACATCTCAACGCCTGTACAAGTCGTCTTCAAAGTGTCCTTGATACCAACGATCTCGATCTCTTCTCCGACCTTCACAATACCGCGCTCCACACGGCCTGTCACCACCGTTCCACGACCAGAGATCGAGAACACGTCTTCAACAGGCATCAAGAACGCGCCGTCAATGGCACGCTCAGGTGTAGGAATGTAGGTATCCAATGCTTCGGCCAATTTGAAAATGGCTTGCTCGCCCAGCTCCCCCTTGTCGCCTTCCAAGGCGAGTTTGGCTGAACCCTTGATGATCGGTGTGTCGTCTCCAGGGAAATCGTACTTGGAGAGCAATTCACGCACTTCCATCTCAACGAGTTCCAACAACTCAGCATCATCAACCATGTCGCATTTGTTCAAAAACACGATGATGTAAGGCACACCCACTTGGCGAGCCAACAAAATGTGCTCGCGTGTTTGGGGCATGGGGCCGTCAGCAGCTGAACACACCAAAATGGCGCCATCCATCTGTGCAGCACCCGTGATCATGTTCTTCACATAATCGGCGTGTCCAGGACAATCCACGTGAGCATAGTGACGGTTCTCAGTCTCATACTCAACGTGCGCTGTGTTGATCGTGATACCACGCGCCTTTTCTTCAGGAGCCGCATCAATTTGGTCGTACGCCTTGGCTTCACCACCAAATTTGATGGATAAAACCGTTGTGATCGCCGCTGTGAGCGTTGTCTTGCCGTGGTCAACGTGGCCAATTGTGCCCACGTTCACGTGAGGCTTGGTCCGTTCGAATTTACCTTTTGCCATTTTTATTCATCCTAAAGAACATACCCGTGTGTTGGTTTTAAGTTTGCATATCACTGCTGGATCGTTGAGCACGGGCACACAACGGCGTGGTATCGCAGACTGCTTTTAAATCTTACTTAGCACGCGCTGCCACAATGGCTTCGGCGACGTTTCTAGGTGCTTCTGTGTAATGTTTGAATTCCATGGTGTAGGTCGCACGACCTTGAGACATAGAACGCAAAGTTGTTGAGTAACCAAACATCTCAGACAGTGGCACTTCTGCCTTGATGGCTTTGCCGCCACCAACCATGTCTTCCATGCCTTGAACCATGCCGCGTCGTGATGACAAATCACCCATCACGTTACCTGCGTAGTCCTCAGGAGTCTCAACTTCAACCGCCATCATGGGTTCCAAAATAACGGGGCTTGCTTTGCGGCAACCTTCTTTGAATCCAAAAATAGCAGCCATCTTAAAGGCCATCTCTGAAGAGTCAACATCGTGGTATGAACCAAAGTGCAAGGTGACTTTCACGTCAACAACGGGGTAACCCGCCAACACACCTGTGGTCAATGCTTCGATGACACCTTTTTCAACTGCAGGGATGTATTCTCTTGGAACCACACCGCCTTTGATCGCGTCCACAAACTCAAAGCCTTTGCCTGCCTCGTTGGGTTCGATCTTAAAGACAACGTGTCCATATTGACCCTTACCACCGGATTGACGAACAAACTTGCCGTCTGCGTCTTCGATGGTTTTGCGGATGGTTTCGCGGTATGCCACTTGTGGCTTACCCACGTTGGCCTCAACACCGAATTCACGCTTCATGCGGTCAACGATGATCTCCAAGTGCAACTCGCCCATACCGGCAATGATGGTTTGACCAGACTCTTCGTCTGTCTTCACGCGGAAGGAAGGATCCTCTGCAGCCAAACGTTGCAAAGCGATACCCATTTTTTCTTGGTCAGCTTTGGTTTTTGGCTCAACAGCCTGTGCAATCACAGGCTCAGGGAACACCATGCGCTCCAACGTCACGACCGCTTCAGGATCACACAATGTTTCACCCGTTGTCACGTCTTTTAAGCCCACGCAAGCAGCAATGTCGCCCGCGCAAATCTCTTCAACCTCTTCACGGTTATTGGCGTGCATTTGAACAATACGTCCAATGCGCTCTTTCTTACCCTTGATGGCGTTGTATACGGTGTCGCCCTTGTTGAGCACACCTGAGTAAACGCGCACAAAGGTCAACTGACCCACAAATGGATCGGTCATCAATTTGAACGCCAAAGCAGAAAACTTCTCTTTGTCATCGGCACGACGTGTCACAGGAGCCTCGTTCTCATCGAGTCCAGTCACAGGTGGAATGTCAACGGGAGAGGGCATGAGCTCAATCACAGCATCCAACATACGCTGAACACCCTTGTTTTTGAAGGCTGTACCGCACAACATGGGCTGAATTTCACCAGCGATTGTTCTGGTGCGCAATCCAAATGTGATTTCCTCTTCTGTCAAATCACCTTCTTCAAGGTATTTGTTCATCAGGTCTTCAGAAGCCTCTGCCGCCGCTTCCATCATGTTCTCACGCCATTTCTTTGCGTCTTCGACCAACTCAGCAGGAATCTCACGGTAATCAAATTTCATACCCTGTGACGCCTCATCCCAAATGATCGCTTTCATTTTGCGCAAATCTACAACGCCTTGGAAGTGCTCCTCAGCACCAATTGGAATCACGATTGGAATGGGATTGGCTTTGAGGCGCAATCTCATTTGGTCATAGACTTTGAAAAAGTTAGCACCCGTTCTGTCCATTTTGTTGACGAACGCCAAACGGGGAACGCGGTACTTGTTGGCCTGTCTCCAAACAGTTTCTGATTGTGGCTGTACGCCGCCCACGGCACAGTAAACCATGCAAGCGCCATCAAGAACGCGCATTGAACGCTCAACTTCAATCGTGAAGTCAACGTGTCCTGGGGTATCAATGATGTTGATTCTGTGCTCGGGGAAAGACATCTCCATGCCCTTCCAAAAACAAGTTGTCGCAGCAGACGTAATCGTGATGCCACGCTCTTGCTCTTGTTCCATCCAGTCCATGGTCGCTGCACCATCGTGCACCTCACCAATTTTGTGATTCACACCTGTGTAGAACAAAATACGTTCTGTCGTTGTGGTTTTACCTGCGTCAATGTGCGCTGAAATACCGATGTTGCGATAGCGCTCAATTGGGGTCTTGCGAGCCATGATGGTTGCCTTTTAAGAGAAAAATAAATTGAAACAGGCAGGGTGCCCGACCACGGGGTTTTGCCCCAGATCTTCACACCTGCCTGAATAAAAGAGAAATTAGAAGCGGAAGTGCGAAAACGCTTTGTTGGCTTCAGCCATGCGGTGAACTTCATCGCGCTTTTTCATCGCGCCGCCACGGCCTTCTGAGGCCTCAAGTAACTCGTTGGCCAAACGCAAAGCCATGGACTTTTCACCCCTCTTGCGAGCGGCCTCTTTCAACCAACGCATTGACAAAGCCAAGCGACGGATGGGTCTGACTTCAACAGGCACTTGATAGTTCGCACCACCTACACGGCGTGACTTAACTTCAACCATGGGCTTGACGTTGTTGATTGCAACGCTAAAGAGCTCCAATGGGTCTTTGCCTGATTTTTGTTCGATTTGTTCCAGAGCACCGTAAATGATGCGCTCTGCAACCGCTTTTTTACCACCCTCCATGATCACATTCATGAACTTAGAGAGCTCTACATTGCCATACTTGGGATCTGGCAGAATTTCACGTTTTGGGACTTCACGACGACGTGGCATATCATTTCCTTTATTGCTTCAGTTGGGCTTGATTCATTTCAAGCGCCATGGGAGATCAAAAACAATCCCCACTTACTCGACCGCCTTGCCCCACCATTGAGGCTTGGTGTCACTTCGCCTTCAGAGCCTGCCAGACTCAAAAGGCACCGATGGTGCTTTAAGCCTTCTTAGGACGCTTAGCACCGTATTTAGATCTGGATTGCTTGCGGTCTTTAACGCCTTGCAAGTCCAATGATCCACGCACAATGTGATATCTCACACCAGGCAAATCTTTTACACGACCACCACGGACCAAAACGACCGAGTGCTCTTGTAGGTTGTGACCTTCACCACCAATGTATGAAATCACTTCAAAGCCGTTGGTTAAACGAACTTTGGCAACTTTACGCAAGGCAGAGTTAGGTTTTTTAGGCGTTGTTGTGTAAACACGCGTACAGACTCCTCGTCTTTGAGGAGAATTTTGCATCGCAGGGCTTTTTGACTTGGTCTTTTCGACCTCGCGCCCATGACGCACCAATTGATTAATGGTTGGCATTGAAAACGTCCCAAACGTTAAAATTCGTGAATAAAAAATTTTCCGTAAATTGCGGAAAGCCTTCGAGTATATCAGTTCAAAAGTTTTTGGGCAACTTTTTAAGCCCTGGCAGTTAGTGAGTGCTTACTTAATCCAGAGTCTCAATGCATCCCAAGCTCGACCAAAGATCGATGCTTCTTCTACTGTTTTTAAGCTCTCGAGTTCGATGTCACCAATCAACGCTCCAGAGAGAAACAACTTCAAGTGAGCAACGCCTGCCCCTTGTCGAACCGGTGCAACCAAGGGGTCTTTGAACTCCACTTTTGAGGTCAATTGCTTGGACTGCCCTTCAGGAACAGCCACCACAATGGGTGTTGTTTTTCCAACAGGAAGTTCACTTTCTTTACCCTTCCATAGTCGAATATTCATCACCGACTGCCCGCCATCAAAGAGCTTAACGGGTTCAAATGCGGTGTATCCCCAGTTTAGAATTTTTTGCGACTCTGCAGCTCTTGAGTTCTCGCTCACCGATCCCAGCACGATCGATAAAAGTCGACGACCTGAAAAACCAGGCACATCGCGCTTTGCTGTTGCAATCATACAAAAACCTGCCGCATCGGTATGTCCAGTTTTCAAGCCGTCCACCGTTGGATCACGAAACAACAACAAATTGCGATTGTTGTCATTGGCAACGGGCGTTCCGGGATATCGATAACGTTTGATGGCGTAGTAGCCAATGTATTCTGGAAAATCTTGCATCAGCCTTTGCGCCAAAATGGACAAATCCCGCGCCGTCGTTAAATGACCCGCCGTGGTCAATCCTTCCGGGTTCTTATAGACTGTGTGCGTCATACCCAATCGCAACGCCTGGTCGTTCATCATTTGAACAAAGTGCTCAACGCTTCCCCCAACCCCTTCGGCCAACGCCACGGCCGCGTCGTTGCCAGACTGCACAATCAAGCCTTTGAGCAAGTCCTCAACGGCCACTGTCATCTTGGGATCTACAAACATCCTAGATCCTGGCATTTTCCAAGCACGGACTGAAATGGGGAAAACTTGTTTCAAATCGATTTTTTTGCTCTTCAAAGCTTCAAAAACAACATACGCTGTCATCAGCTTTGTAAGAGATGCAGGCTCTACCGCTTCATCGGCCAAGTGCTCTGCCAAAACTTGGTGCGCAGTCACATCTATCAACATATATGCGTGAGCGGCAACCTCGGGTGGGTTCACCCCTTGAATTTGTGCATTCACAGACGCGATTGACATCAATGCACCCATGACCAACACCGCTTTTATTGTTCTTATCATTTTTTGCTGTTCCTAATTTCAAACTCAGTATTCTTCAAAAATTTAGCTTGCCCTTAAAGCACGCTACTCAAATGTCTTAGAACCAACCCCTTTAAGAGGGGAAGTTGTCCGTGAAAGAAGTGTCCGGTTTGAGGGACCACTGTCACTGGCAAAATTTGCGGCTCAGCCCAATCCATAACCAGCTTCAAGGGGACCGTATCGTCTTCGCTGCCGTGAATCAACAGCGTGTGGTTGTGCAAGTTGGGATCAATGTGAGGCACCTCAAAACGAGTCACTGCAATCCCTACCAGGACCACCTTTTTGATGTCTCGGGAACCTGCGAGCTGATGCAAAGCTCTAGCTGCTGTCATCGCACCAAAAGAAAAACCGCCTAAACACAACGCGCCAGTCGGTGCTTGAGATTGAATGACAGACATTGCATCCTCTAGCTCACCGATGCTCTCGCCGTAACTGCCCTCGCTTTGTCCTACCCCTCGAAAATTAAATCTAACCACGCGCCATCCTGCCTGCAAATGTGCCCTGGCCAAGGTTTGAATCACCTTGTTATCCATAGAGCCACCATGCAAAGGATGGGGATGAAAAAGAACAGCTGTACCGAGTGAGCCTTCAAGGCCAAGGGCACTCAAAATTTCTTCATTGGGCTCGTCTATCAATCCCTCGAGTAAGCCCACAGGCCCAGAGATCATTGTTTTTTTTGAATGCGAATTCATCTTCACCGTCCAACGTCTGGTGCAAGCATCAAGCGCTCAACCGGCACATTGTTTTTCAAGTGACTTTCAATGATTTCATCGATGTCGGCATTGTCAACATAGGTATACCAAACCTCTTGTGGATACACCACCACCACAGGCCCGCCTGCACATCGATCCAAACACCCGGCCTTGTTCACTCTCACACCACCAGGTCCTGACAAGCCCATTTTTTTCACCCCAGCTTTGCAGTGATCAAAGGCTTGTTGAGCTTGGTAGTGCGCGCATGACTGCTCATTGGAGCGCTCATTCAAACAAAAAAAGACATGGTGTTGATAGTAAGATTGATTCGTCATACTCTGATTTTAAATCCTCTTTGTTCATTCATTCTTGTGAGTGTGTGAATCATCACCGCATAAGGCCAAATCCAACCCAACCACTGAGCCAAACCATTGAAACGAACAAACTTACTTTGCTCCCATGTGAGCAAGGTTTGTGACAAATAGACGTCTTGGTGTCCTGGGTTAACAAACAACACGTGCACCAAAATACACGTGATCAAGAGAATCTTTGACAACCCCATTGAAAAACCACCACTACCCAAACTGAGCACCAAGGCGAGACCCATTCCAGTTAAAACGTCTTGATTGATCCAAGATGCAACATGGTTGGTACCAAAGCTTAGCCAAGCAGAGAAAGCCCCAATGCCGACACCAACACTCATCATCAAGAGCATCAAAACATAACGACGAAGTGGCCTTGATACGATCGTATTGATCAACAAACATGGCATCAACAGGCCCGTTGTCACGGTAAGCACGGTCCAGTCGTTGTCTTGCCCTGAAAAACCAAATGGAGGGAGCTGTGTAATCCAACTGAACGCCGAATCCGCAGACCACTCCAAGAGAAAGTCTTGAATCCTCCAAAACACCTGACCCGTAGCGAATGGAATTTTCAAAGGAAACAACAATGCCAATGGCCAAATCAAAAGCATGACCAACGCCATTGATGAATGCTTAATAAACCAACTCTTTTTGAATTGAGACCAAGCATCCACCCAACCCATGCGCTCAAAACTGTAAGCAAGCCAAGCCCCAATCAGTGCGCCTAAACTGTTCAATGCAAAATCAACAACCGATGGGACTCTGGAAGGAAGATAGGTTTGTGTGCACTCCATTGCAAAAGAAAGCGCACTGCCCATCATCCAACCCCAAAGCCACTTTGTTCGACCCTTGTAGGTTCTCACCAAGGCCAAGGTCAGCGTCAATCCCAACGGAATGTAGCCCAATAAATTGAGCAAAACATCCCAAATCGACCAATACCTGGAAATGGGCGCAAAAAGAAAAGCCCACGGTGCGATGTCTTGATTGCGCCACCCTTCAAAAGGATGCAAGCTTGCATAAACCACCACAGCCACAAAAAATGCACTGATGGGTGTGGCCGATGATCTAAATGAGCTCATGTCATGCGTTTTTTAATACTCATTAAAGCCATGACCAACAACACCATGCCCAATATCCATAAAAGGACATTCATTAAAAATGATCCTGGATCGAGAGGCTTGTGCACCACCAGCGCCACAATGAGCAACATCAAAATGACGGGCAACTCGTTGAACCAACGGTACCAAATGTGAGACTGCTCGCTGACACCTGTGCGTAATTTTTTCAAGTGTCGATAACAAACCCAGTGAAAAATGACAACACCTATGACCAGCGCCAATTTGGCATGCATCCATGTTTGCTCTGCACCAAGACCCACTCCGAAGTAGAGCCACAAAATTGCGCCCATCAAAACCGCAAAAACCATCAAGATGGTGGTGAAGCGCAGCAACTTATTGGCCATCAAAATTAGCCTGGCCCATACCGCCTCTTCGTCTTTTGACAACATTGCCAAATTAACAAATATTCTGGGCAAATAAAAAAGTCCTGCAAACCAACTTGCCACAAAAACTATGTGCAACGTTTTGATCCAAAGCAATTAATTTGCCTCCACATGTCTTTGATGGAATCGAGCCAAACCTTTAAAAAGTACCCATGACCTGAGCGCCCCACAGGTCAAGTTCAACTCATCGATTTTTAACCTGCACTGGGTATTATTAATTTACGCCAAATGTGTGTTGAAAAACGCCAAAGTTCTCTCTAGAGCCAAATTGGCGGACTCTTCGTGGTAAGCACCTCTCATGTCGCAATTGAAGCCGTGATCAGCGTCATACATGTAAACAGGCACATCTGCATGTTTGTGTTTAAACGCCTCAATGGTCGGAGGCGTGATCCAGTGATCTTTCTCTGCAAAGTGTGCAATGGTAGGACACTTGGGCGTGAGCTCTATTGCGGGCTCAACTGTCATTCCGCCACCGTAGTAAGCCACTGCAGCACTGAGACCGTTGACCAAGGCTGCACTCTTCCATGTCAGCAAACCGCCCCAGCAATATCCAACCACGCCGACCTTGCCCTTTGACTCTGCTTGCGCCCAGGTGACCGCTGCTTGAATATCTTGCACCACACCCAAGCCAGGCAAGCCTTCGATCGCCATTTTGAGCTCAAAACCGGCCTTCATGTCCTCGGGTGTGTAGCCCAAATCAACATCTGCTTTGGCTCTTGTAAATGTTGCGGGTGCAATGGCCAAATATCCAGCCAAAGCGTAACCATTGGCCACCGCTTTGATGTGCGCATTGACACCAAAAATTTCTTGAATCACAACAACTGCGCCGCGAATATTGCCCTTTGGATAAGCCACGTAGGCTTCATTTTTAAATCCATCTGCTGCTGTCAATTCGATCATTTGACCCATCGTTTTACTCCCGTGTTGTGGTTTGAGCCGTGAACTTAAACACGGCTGTGCTTGCTCTTAAATTCGAAAAATATCGCACGCGGTGATTATCTTTCATCCCAAATGCTTCCAATATATGGAGCTGATTTTTTTCAGCCAAACTTTGAAAATCTTTGAACGTGGCAACGCGAATGTTGGGCGTGTCATACCACTCGTAGGGCAAGTGTTTGGTAACTGGCATGCGACCGTTTAAAACACTCAGCCTGTTTGGCCAATGGGCAAAGTTTGGAAACGTGACCACCCCCATCTTGCCAACGCGCGCCGTCTCTTTGAGCATGATTTCTGCATTTCTTAAGTGCTGCAATGTATCAATCTGTAAAACCACGTCAAAGGATTGATCTTCAAAGAGTTTTAATCCTTGTTCCAAGTCCAATTGGAGAACATGCACACCTCGCTTGACACAGATTCCTACATTTTCATCGTCTAGCTCGATGCCGTAGCCAAAGCATCCCCGCTCTTGAATCAAATATTCAAGAAAAGTACCATCTCCACATCCCAGATCCAAAACCCGACTTTTGGGAGGGATTAAATTGGCCAAAATCTCGATTTGCTTAGACGAATCCAAAATCAATAGCCCTTAAAGTTGTTCAAAGTAGTTTTTCACAACCGTCATGTATCGCGCATCTTCAAGTAAAAATGCATCATGTCCGTGTGGCGCGTTGATGTTTGCGTAGGTGACCGCACATCTGTTGTCCAGCAATGCTTTGACAATTTCTTGGCTGCGGGCTGGTGAAAATCTCCAGTCCGTGGTGAAGCTGATGACCAAAAATTTAGCTTTGGTATCTTTCAAGGCTTGGCTGAGTTGTCCACCATGCATTCTTGCAGGATCAAAATAATCGAGTGCTCGGGTGATCAACAAATAGGTGTTTGCGTCAAAGTAGTCGGCAAACTTGTCTCCTTGGTGTCTTAAATAACTCTCGATTTGAAATTCGACGTCCTGTGTCGTGTACAAAAAATCGAGCTCACTGCCATTGCCCTCACCGGCTTGAAGCGCCATCTTAGCTCTTTGTAATCCTCTACCAAATCGTGTGTTCATCACATCATCACTTAAGTATGTGATGTGACCAATCATGCGCGCAATTCTCAATCCCCTGTGGGGTACAACACCATGTCGGTAAAAATGACCTTCATGAAACTGAGGGTCCGTAACAATTGCTCGCCTGGCCACCTCATTAAAGGCAATGTTTTCTGCCGTTAAGTTGGGAGCACTTGCAATCACGACCGCGTGCTGAAGTCTAGAGGGAAACCGAATGCTCCAAGACAGCACCTGCATGCCTCCTAAGCTACCGCCCATCACGGCCAGCAAACAATCTATTCCCAGCGCACTCACCAAGCGCTCTTGTGAGTCAACCCAATCCTCTACGGTTACAACGGGAAAGTCTGCACCATAAGCTTGATGGGTCTGCGGATTGATATCCTTGGGGCCAGTCGAGCCAAAGCAAGATCCTAGGTTGTTGACGCCAATTACAAAAAATCGATTTGTATCTATTGGCTTTCCTGGACCAATCATGTTATCCCACCAGCCCACATTGTTGAGCTCATTGTCATAGACACCCGCAACATGATGGGAGGCATTGAGCGCGTGGCAGATCAAAATGGCATTGCTTTTATCTGCATTGAGCTGTCCATACGTTTCATACGCCAAATCGTACGCACCCAAAACCAAACCACTTTGCAGCGGCAATGGCTCTGAAAAATGCATTTTCTTGGCTTCAGCAATGAGCGTCATGAAATACGAAACCGATATTGAACATTGCGCTATTTTGACATGCTCTACTTTGGATTTTTGTGTATTCTTTTTTATTCCCCTTTGGCAGGATCGTGTTTTTTTGTTTTCTTTTGGATTAATTTTTCAATTTGTTGGATTTTTTGTGGTATTTAAACACTCTTTTGGTGATTTCTAGGTCATCCCTATAGTCAAAATGCAATATTGATACATAATGATTAAGCATACTTATTTTCATTATTTGAAAAAGGTAATGCATGTTTGGTGATCGGTCAGTTTCGCGCCCCCGCTTTTTTTCTTGCGTTGTGCTTTGGGACCCCATCGCTTTGTTATTGTGTTTTTTAGGAGTCCCTTTTCATGGGCAACAAGCTATACGTGGGTAACCTGCCGTACTCGGTGCGAGACAGTGATTTAGAACAATCTTTTGGTCAATTTGGTGCTGTTACAAGCGCAAAAGTGATGATGGAACGCGACACCGGTCGTTCAAAAGGTTTTGGTTTTGTAGAAATGGGTAGCGATGCTGAAGCACAAGCTGCCATTGAAGGCATGAATGGCCAACCTTTGGGTGGCCGTAGTCTTGTCGTCAATGAAGCGCGTCCCATGGAGACTCGTCGTCCCCCCAGATCCGGTGGTGGATTTGGCGGCGGTGGCGGCGGTGGTGGTTACGGCGGCGGTGGCGGCGGTGGATACGGCGGCGGCGGCGGTGGTCGT
>CAIKYO010000229.1 GCA_903831655.1 uncultured Burkholderiales bacterium | reverse complement strand
TGTGCCCATAGTTTGAAAAAAGCCTCGCTGAGATATGGGCTGGATTGATGCTCTAAGTATGTATTTTCATAGCAGCTGTAAAAGAATTCCCAATCGGCATCGATTGATGATTTGCCTGGAACATGTCTAAAGCTAATTAACTCACGCGCAACCTGTTCACGCTCGCGCCGAATATTTTTTCTGCGTTTCATGGTGAGGACTGATAAAAATTGCTCGAAATTAGTAAAGCCCTGGTTATGCCAATGAAACTGCACCGAATCGCGCAACATAAAACCTTGTTTCTTCAATTCTTTTGCTTCAGCAGCATAGGGAAATAAGACGTGGGCTGAAGAGAGATTATTTTGCAAAACTACAGCCTTTAAACCTTGTATTAGCTGCTGTTGAACTAAACCAGCATCAACATCACCAGTACTCAAAATTCGAGAGCCCTGAACGGGCGTGAATGGAACAGCGCAAAGTGCTTTTGGAAAATATTGCATTCCTTGTTGCTCATAAGCTTGCGCCCATGACCAGTCAAATACAAACTCCCCGTAAGAGTGTTGTTTGAGGTACAGGGGAATAGCCCCCAGTAACTTCTGATCTTCCTTCAGAATAAGATGGGCAATTTGCCATCCAGTATTGCCACAAACGCAACCAGTTTCTTCTAGGGTGCTGAGAAACTCATAACGAAGAAAGGGCCCCGCATCCCCAGGAAGTAGGGCATTCCATTCGCTAGCTGAGATATCGCTTAAGCGATCAAGGATTTCTAATTGAAAAGTGTTGGGCTCTGCCACAACTAGCGCTGAATAAGCTCTATTTTGTAGCCATCGGGATCAGTAACAAAAGCGATGATGGTGTCACCACCAGCTACCGGCCCGGCTTCACGGGTAACATTTCCGCCTGCTGCTTTGATGTCGGCGCAGGCAGCATAGGCATCCGGAACCTCAATTGCAATGTGACCGTAGGCGGTGCCCATCTCGTAACTATGTACACCATGGTTATAAGTCAGTTCAATTTCTGCTTGGCCATCTCCGTTCCCTTTACCAAAGCCGAGGAAAGCAAGCGAATACTTTTGCTCGGGACGCTCTGTGGTGCGGAGTAAATTCATACCCAATACTTTGGTGTAGAAATTAATTGAGCGATGTAGGTCGCCGACGCGAAGCATGGTGTGTAGGATCATCATGAAGTAAATATAACGCTATTTAGTATTTCGTGTTGCCAAAGAAAAACCCCGGTATGTGACCGGGGCTCTAATCACATCAACGATTTACATCGATGCGTAGTTTGGACCGCCGCCACCTTCTGGCGTAACCCAGACAATATTCTGGGTTGGGTCTTTAATGTCGCAGGTTTTGCAATGAACACAGTTCTGTGAATTAATTTGCAAACGCGCTTTACCGTCGGTTTCTACAAACTCATACACCCCAGCAGGGCAGTAACGTTGCTCTGGACCTGCATATGTTTCAAGGTTTACGCCTACAGGCACTGAATCATTTTTCAAGGTGAGGTGAATAGGTTGATTCTCTGCATGGTTAGTGTTCGAGATGAATACGGAAGATAGGCGATCAAATGTCAACTTGCCATCCGGCTTTGGATAATCAATTGGCTTGTGCTGAGCTGCTGGCTCAAGACACTCATGGTCTGCATGCTTGAGGTGAATCGTCCATGGCATATTGCCGCCCAAAACCTTTTGCTCCAATCCCACCATCAATGTTCCGAGGTAGAGGCCTTTTGACATCCATGGTTTGAAGTTACGCGCCTGATTCAGCTCGGTATGCAACCAACTATTTTGGAATGCAGTTGGGTATGCGGAGAGAACATCTTCTGAACGGTTCTCATTAATGGCTGCTACTGCTGCTTCAGCAGCAAGCATGCCGGTCTTAATTGCTGCATGACTTCCTTTGATGCGTGAGGCGTTAAGGAAGCCGGCATCACAACCAATCAGTGCGCCACCTGGGAATACAGTCTTAGGGAGGCTATTTAATCCACCAGCTGTCAATGCACGTGCTCCATAAGCAATGCGTTTACCGCCTTCAAAGGTTTCCCGAATCTTAGGATGCAATTTATAGCGCTGGAACTCTTCAAAAGGAGAGAGGTATGGATTCTTATAGGAAAGGCCAACAACCAAACCAACCGCAACCTTGTTATCACCAAGGTGGTAGAGGAAGGATCCACCATAGGTATCGCTCTCTAAAGGCCAGCCGGCGGTATGCACTACCAGTCCAGGCTTGCTCTTAGAAGGTTCTACTTCCCATAACTCTTTAATACCAATGCCGTAGCTTTGCGGGTCAGCATCTTTGTCTAAAGCAAACTTCGCAATCAGCTGTTTGCCAAGATGGCCGCGTGAGCCTTCGGCGAAGAGGGTGTACTTACCACGAAGTTCCATGCCAAGTTGGAACTGATCAGTTGGATTACCTTCTTTATCCAGACCCATTGATCCAGTAATAACTCCGCATACAGCACCGTGCTCGTTATAAAGAATTTCGGCAGCAGGAAAGCCTGGGAAAATTTCAACACCGAGATTCTCGGCTTGCTGTCCGAGCCAGCGAGTGACGTTCGCAAGACTCACGATGTAGTTACCTTCATTCTTGAAGCAGTGCGGCAACATCCAATTAGGAACTTGGTACGAGTTATCGCTCGTTAAGAATAGAAACTGATCTTGAGTAACCTCTGTATTTAGTGGCGCACCTAATTCTTTCCAATCGGGAAATAGTTCAGTCAGTGCCTTTGGATCCATGACTGCGCCAGACAGAATATGAGCGCCGATTTCAGAACCTTTTTCAAGAACGCATACGCTGATCTCTTTGCCAGAAGCATTGGCTATTTGTTTGGCCTTGATGGCGGCCGATAAGCCTGCAGGCCCACCCCCGACAATGACAAGGTCATAGTCCATAGAGTCTCTAGGTCCAAATTGCGATACCAGCTCTGCAGCATTCATTCAATTTCTCCGAAATTTCTCAAAAATAGGGCATTTAAGCCCTAATAGTTTAGTTCTAACTGCTAAAAACCGATTTAGTGCCAAGACCGCCTAGTTTAGGGAGTCTGAGGCGTTATGATTGCTTTTTTACCCATTTTGGCAATATTAGGACAAAAGTTATGAATAAAACTTACCCATCGGCAGTTGATGCCCTGCGGGATATCTTAAAAGACGGACAAAAGCTGGCTGTTGGCGGTTTTGGTCTTTGTGGC
>CAIKYO010000228.1 GCA_903831655.1 uncultured Burkholderiales bacterium | reverse complement strand
TCAAGTCACACAATTTTGCCACCTCAGAAAATGTGAATCGATCCACTGTTTCTATTGCGAGCGTATCAATAATATGAATTGTCATGTTTTTTCTTTCGAAATAACTTTACGAGGATTGAACTTCGAAGTCGCCGCTAATTGTTGGAATAGTTTGACTTCTTCTGGTAAGACTTCATTTGGTGTTTCAATATGAATCACTGCAAAAATGTCGCCCCTAGTGCCTTGGTCTGCCGTCAACCCACGCCCCTTGATACGTAGCTTTTGGCCATGGCGGGTATTGATAGGGATGGTCAATAAAACTGAGCCCTCTAAAGTCGGAATCTCAATTTCACACCCGAGCACTGCTTCCCAAGGGGTTAGCGCCAACTCATAAAACAAATCGCTACCAACGGGCTTGAACAATGCATCAGGCTTTAGGACAACATGCAAATAGATATCGCCATCTGGACCTCCGTTATGCCCCTTGCCGCCCATGGCTCGCAATCTGATTTTTTTACCCTGGTTGACTCCCGCAGGAATGCGAACTTCAAGCTCTCGCTCTTGTCCGTTGTCCATCAACTTCAAACTCAGCTTGGCACCCTGAAGCGCTTCCTTCAAAGTGATATGGACGTTGTCTTGAAAGTCACGACCTGGAGTTGGATGCGAAGTTGTATTTGCATTTCCAGATCTGCGTCCAAGGGAAGCCAATAAGTCGGCTAAATCCATTTGGTCGAATTGCGTGTCTGAACTTTGGTATTGATTACGCCATTGCGGCGGTGGCGAGAAATTAGATCCCTCTGCAGATTGGCCCAGTGCATCGTAAGCGGCCCTTTTCTCTGTGTCTTTAAGCGTTGCGTAGGCTTCTGCTACCTCTTTAAATTTACTTTCAGCATCAGGAGCTTTTGACATATCCGGGTGATGCGTTTTAGCCAATTTTCTATAAGCTTTTTTGATCTGCTCAAGATCTGCATCGCGCGAGATCCCAAGAACTGCGTAGTAGTCCTTGTATTTCATCAATAGCAATCTTTAGACAGAGAAGGCATCTTGCCCATTTACGCTATTACTTGCAGACGCATTGAAATGAGCAAGCACAGCTCCATTTTTAAAACTCTCACCGTCTTTGACTATGATTTTTTCAATAAAACCATCCTCTGGCGCCTCAATATCGATAGTTGCTTTAACAAGAACAACAGCGACTAGTACCTGCCCCTTCTTTACCAAGGTTTTTTCAGCCACTAGCCATTTGTCCAGTAAAGCTTCAACCCCGTCTTCGGCACCATCCCAAGAAATATCTTGGAGCTTGATATCGATCAAAGCGCCGCCAATAGTGGAAGTTTTTTAAGCATTAGCTCCTGAGCAGCCAAAACAATATTGGCGACTTGGGGAATTACGAATTGCTCCAGCGGCCTGCTGTAAGGAATAGGAACATTTGGAACTGCTAACCGCTTGATGGGAGCTTTTAGGGCAACCGTATCTAAGTTTTCAGCAATGAGTGCTGATATTTCGCCAGACAAACCAAATCCTAGGTAGTCTTATCAGCAATGATTAATCGGCCAGTTTTACGCACAGACTTCAAAATTGCTTCTGTATCCATCGGCACCAAAGTTCGCAAGTCCAAAACTTCGGCGTGGATACTTTGCTCGGCCAACTCATTAGCAGCCAAAACTGCTTTTTGAACCATCTGACTAATGCTCACTATGGTGAGGTCTGAACCCTCTTTGACAATGTTGGCTTTGCCAAAGGGTATGACATAGGAATCCTCCGGCACAACATTGCTACTGCCCTCGAAATACGCCATCCAAGGCAAGCCCATGATTCCTTTGTGATACATGAACATAACCGGGTTGTCATCACGAATGGCTTGGATCATCAATCCTTTTGCGTCATAGGCGTTCGAAGGAACGACTACTTTGATCCCAGGCATATGCGCGAATGTTCCATATAAGCACTGAGAGTGTTGTGCTGCATCGTTGTATCCGCCGCCAATGGCAGTTGTCAAAACTACTGGTAATTTGACGTGTCCGCCAGACATGTAAGTGTTCTTAGCAAGATGGTTGTAGATCTGATCCATGCAGACACCAAAGAAATCTACAAACATCAATTCAACAATTGGTCGCAAGCCTGCAGCAGCAGCGCCCGTTGCCGCACCAATAAATGCTGTTTCTGAGATGGGCGTATCCATGATGCGGTCTTTGCCGAACTTATCTAGCAATCCCCCAGTCGCGCCGAAGATGCCACCATAAGAGCCAACGTCCTCACCCATGACAAAGACACTTGAATCGCGTGTCATTTCTTGTGCAATACCTTCTGAAATGGCTTGCGCCATAGTCAAGATGCGATTTGATTTCATACCAAAGCCCTCGTATTCGTGTGACCATTTACAAAGACGTCTTGCAATGCATCGTGTGCACTTGGATAGTCACTTTTTCGCGCAAAGTCAAACGCCTTGTCAACCAGTTGGTGCATCTCTAGAACAATCCTAGACTCCTCTTCCAAAGTCATAAATTTTTTATCTTTGAGCATTTGTGCGAGTTTTGGAATTGGGTCATTCTTTCTAAGACCTGCGACTTCGTCTTTAGGACGATACGTTTCTGGGTCTCCTTGAAAGTGTCCAAAGTAGCGATCGGTCTTGATCTCAATCAAGCTGGGACCCTCGCCTCGACGTGCTCTTGCAATAGCGGGTGCTACAGCTTCAAATACTTGTATTGCATCGTTTTCAGGAACCCTGATGCCGGGTATCCCGTAACCCGCAGCCCTATCTGCAACCCATTCAACAGAAGTCGCCTTTGTTTTAGGTACTGAAATAGCCCAATGGTTGTCTTCACATACAAAAATAACTGGTAACTTCCATATTGCGGCTAAGTTCATCGACTCATGAAAGGAACCTTGGTTAGCGGCACCTTCACCAAAAAAGGCAATAGATACC
>CAIKYO010000227.1 GCA_903831655.1 uncultured Burkholderiales bacterium | reverse complement strand
GCTTGCTTATTTGCTTGCTTAAATGAAGTTCTATCTTCATATTTTCTTGCTAATTCACACAACAACTCTAATGACCATTTATTTCTAACCATTTTTATTTAACTTTAAAAATTTAGTTCAATCATCAACAATTAATTGATGTACTTGATCTCTATAAGTTCAAATTTGGCTTTCCCTTTTAATCTTGCCTCCCTTGCCTTCCCTTTCTTAAAAGCAGAATAGACATGTTCAGCCATTAAATTACAGTATCTCGCTGACTTGACACCTTCATCAGACAGTCTTTTTGCTATTTTTTCAAACGACAAATTATCTTTATCTCTCAACTCACATATTCGCTCAAAAAGCCATTGAGAATGGCTTGAATATGCCATTTTATATAGTGCTTTAGTAGTAATTTTATAAACTATTTCTAATTTTGAAGTACTACTAAAGTTACTCACTTGCTCAACTACTCCACTGTAACGGACTTGGCCAAGTTTCTTGGCTTATCGACGTCTGATCCACGCGCCAAAGCCGTGTGGTAGGCCAATAACTGAAGCGGTACCACGTGCAAAATAGGGGAGAGTGCACCGTAATGCTCAGGCATGCGAATCACATGAAGCCCCTCTTGTGACTCAATGTGGGTGTCCGCGTCTGCCAAACAATAAAGCACCCCGCCTCTGGCTTGAACCTCTTGCATGTTGCTTTTGAGTTTTTCAAGCAAGGCGTCGTTGGGCGCCACGGTCACCACAGGCATTGCGTTGGTGACCAAGGCAAGTGGTCCATGCTTTAACTCACCTGCCGGATAGGCCTCGGCGTGAATGTAGCTGATCTCTTTGAGCTTTAACGCACCCTCAAGCGCAATGGGGTAATGCAATCCACGCCCCAAAAAGAGTGCATGCTCCTTGGGCGTGAACGCCTGGGCCCAAGAGATGACTTGGGGCTCAAGCGCCAAGACCGATTGCAAGGCAAGGGGCAAGTGCCGCATGGCCTCCAAATGTTCTCTCTCCTCGATCACACTCAAGTGTCCACGTTGTTTGGCCAATACCAAGGTCAACAAAAACAAACCTGCAAGTTGCGTGGTGAAAGCTTTTGTAGAAGCCACACCCACCTCCACACCGGCCCTCGTGATGTAGGCCAAAGAGGACTCGCGAACCATGGCAGAGGAGGCCACATTGCAAATGGTCAAGGTGTCCTTCAAGCCCAAGGAGACCGCGTGTCTGACTGCAGCCAACGTGTCCGCTGTCTCACCCGACTGAGTGATACTCACCACCAAAGTGCCAGGCTCTTGAACCGATTCGCGGTAGCGGTACTCACTTGCAATTTCCACTTGAGTCGGTATCTTGGCAATGCTCTCTAACCAGTATTTGGCTGTGCTACCGCTGTAGTAACTGGTGCCGCATGCCAAAATCAAAATTCGCTCAACCCGCGCAAAAACCTCTTTCGCACTGCTCTTGCCGGCCATCTCAAAGAGCTCTGGACCAATCGAGACCACCCCCTCCAAGGTGTCCGCAATCGCTTGGGGTTGCTCAAAAATCTCTTTTTGCATGTAATGCTGATAAGGGCCCAGTTGAGCGCCTTGAGAGTAAGAGGTCAACTCGCGAAGCTCTCGGTTGACCTCTTGACCGCTGGCGTTTTCGATGCGGTAGCCCTGGACGCTCAAGTCAACACAGTCACCTTCCTCTAAAAACACAAAGGATTCGGTGACGCCAGCCAAAGCCATTGCATCGCTGGCCAAAAAGAACCCCGCGCCTGCACCCTCTCGCTTTGCTTGACTTGAGTCACAACCCAGCACCAAGGGTGAACCCACACGGGCACCCACCAATCGTTTAGGCTCCGCATCGCAAATCACAGCCAGCGCGTAAGCGCCTTTGAGCTCCTTTAAGCTTGCCTTTAAAGCTTGGGACAAGTCACCTTGGTAGTGAGAATGAATCAAGTGGGCCACCACCTCGGTGTCGGTTTGACTCACAAAGGTATATCCCATGGCCACCAACTTGGCTTTCAAGGTCTCGAAATTTTCAATGATGCCGTTGTGCACCAATCCAATTTTGACGTGCGAATAGGCCGTCTTTTGCGAAGGAAAATCACTGAAATGGGGGTGCGCGTTGTGCTCTTTGGGCGCACCATGTGTGGCCCAGCGGGTGTGGGCAATGCCGCACCGACCTTCTAGCGCAGCGTGCACTTGAGACTCGAGCTCGGCCACCCTTGCGGTGCTCCTCGCACGTTGCAGACCGGGTAACTGCGAGAGCTGCTCGGTGTGAGAGACGACAGCAACCCCGCACGAGTCATACCCTCGGTACTCCAGTCGCCTCAAGCCCTCCAGCAATATGGGAACCACGTTTTGCTGGGACACACCGGCCACGATGCCACACATAAATCAAATCCTTAATGCTTGTTTGCGAAGCGTTTATCTTCTTTCAACATTTTCACCGATTTTTCAAGGGCCTCGCACTTTGCAAACCCAACTTTCAATGGCTAGGACTTGTCTTTCTTCACGGGCCTGGACCAATTGGGCAAGGTCACCGGTTTGGCTCTTGAGACCGTGAGTGCGCCTTTGGGTGCGTCTTTGGTCACTGTGGAGCCAGCCCCCACTGTACCCCCAGCACCCAAGGTGACAGGAGCCACAAGCACGCAGTTGGAACCCACGTGGACGTCGTCCTCGATGGTGGTCTGGTGTTTGTTTGCTCCGTCGTAATTGGCCGTGATGCTACCTGCGCCGTAATTGACACGGTCGCCCACAATGGCATCTCCCACGTAGGCCAAGTGATTGGCTTTGGAGCCCACACCCAGGGTTGAGTTTTTAATTTCAACAAAGTTGCCCACATGCACGTGTGCGCCCAAATGGGTACCGGGTCGTATTCTCGAAAAAGGCCCGACCTGCGCGCCCTCTCCAATGCTCACGGAGTCTGCTGGCTTGTCCCCACCCTCCATGTGCGTAAAGGGTTTGATGGTGACGCCTGGGCCCACCTCAACGTTAGAGAGCACACAATAGGCCCCCACCCTTGTGCCCGAACCCAAACCAACGCGCCCCTCAAAGACACAACCCACATCGATGCTCACGTCTGAGCCACACACAAGTTCACCCCTGACATCGATCCTTTTGGGGTCCGCCAAACGAACCCCTTGAAGCATCAAAGCCCGCGCCCTTCGCTCTTGGAAAGCTCTCTCCAAAAAGGCCAACTGTGCACAATCGTTGACCCCACTCACCTCGACCACATCGTGGGTTTGGTGGGAGAGCACCACGTGGCCGGAGTCGACGGCGATTTTGACCAAATCGGTCAAGTAATATTCTTTTTGAACATTGTGATTGGTAAGTTTGGAGAGCCACGCCTTCAAATGGACATTGGGTATCACCATCACGCCTGTGTACACCTCTTGAATCAAACGCTCCTTGGGGCTCGCATCCTTTTCTTCAACGATGCCCACAATCTCGGTTTGCCCCAAACGCTGGGATTGCAACTTCAACACACGGCCATAGCCATAAGGGTCAGGGGCATTGAGCGTCAAGAGCGTCAAATGCTCTCCCCTGCTCACCTCCAAGAGTTGACTCAAAGTCTCAACCGTGATCAAGGGAACATCGCCTGAGAGCACCAAGGTCACGCCTGACTCACTCACATGAGGGGCGGCCATTTGAACCGCGTGTCCCGTGCCGAGTTGAGGCTCTTGTAGCGCAAAGGTGAGGTCTGGGTGAGTGCTCAAAGCGACTTGAACGTCTGAGGCTTGGTGACCGACCACCACTATTTTTTGGGTTGCACCCAAAGATTGGGCAACTTTGATAACATGCTCTATCAAGGTTTGACCGCCCAATTCATGGAGCACCTTGGGTAACTTGCTTTTCATGCGCGTGCCTTTGCCGCCCGCCATGATGACCACATTTAAATCGTTCATTGAACTGTCTTTCTCATGCATGTATCCATTATCCGTGTTCTTGGGCGACTTGGACCAAAAAATTGGTCCTCTTGGTCCTCCAAAACCGCTCTCGCTTGGGGACTGAGCCTGAGCCTTTTGCTTGGGTCTTGCAGTGTTTTGCAGTCCTTGTTTGAGAACAGCCCCATGCTCTTGTTTTGGTGGCTGGATGGCTTTGTCGATTTTGATGGAGCCCAAACCCAAAAGGTCAAAGCAGCCCTCAAAGCACTACAAGCCCACGTTCGACAACAGGAACTTCCCCTCTTACTTGAACAAGTCAAGACCTTGGATGCAGCATCCCAAGGGGAACTCTCACCCGATCTCAGTTGCCAGGCACTTTCCTTTTTGTACTCTCGGGTGCCCCCTCTCTTGCACACCCTAACCCCGTTATTGGCTGACATTTTGCCCACACTCAGTGAGGCTCAACTCAAACACATTCGAAAGCGTTTTGAAGACAAAAACAAAGACTGGAGCGATGAGTGGATCAAGCCCTCAGCGAATAAGGTGCTCGACAATCAAACAGACAAAGGCATTGAGCAAGCAAGCGATCTCTACGGAAACTTAAGCCCTGAACAAAAGGCACTCATTCGTGCATCTGCCAAGGCCTCAGGCTACAACGCCCTCACCTCTCTAGCCATTCGCTTGGAGCACCAATCTCTCACGCTGAGCACCTTGAGTCAGATTCGAGAGACGAGAGACAAACCACTCACCCCCGATGAATTGGAGGAGTTGCTTCAAGCGTGGGCACAAAAGTTAATTCACTCACCCAACCCCGAATTGCGTGCCTATCAAGACAACCGAGTGAGCTTTAACTGCCAAGCTGTGAGTCAATTTCACGCCTCCACCACCGCTGAGCAACGCCTATATGCACAAAAACGACTCAAACGCTATGAGCGAGATTTGCTCGAACTGATGGCCAACACCAAGCCCTGAGTTCAAAGGCGACTTAGCGCTCTCTTGGCGTCAAGGGTCCAACAGGCCAAACCACGCCGTTCTCATTGAGCAATGCATCCAAGGGCACGTCGTGCTCCTCTGGGGTGAAGTCATCCAAATAGCCTTGAGCAAAACCCAAACCGACCGTAAAGGGCTTGGGGCTCAATTGAGCCAACGTGCGGTCATAAAAACCGCCGCCATAACCCAACCGGTACCCGCCAGGTGCGTAACCCAAACAGGGGACAAACAAAAGTGTCGGCACAATCTCTTCCGTGTCCTTGGGCTTGGGAATGTTGTAGGCGTCCTCTTGCATGGGGCAACCGGGATACCACACGTGAAAGCTCAAGGTCTTGGTTTGTGGATCAACCACCGGTAGGCCAATGCGCCTTCTGAGTGGCTCCTCCAACAACTCACCATCTTCCTTCCAGCGATGAAGTGCGGGCAAAGGGTCAAACTCACCTTTGATCGGCCAATACGCCCCAATCACAACATCCTCCCGACCCACCAGCCAAATGCGCATCACACGCTGCAGGTGTTCAAGCTTTTGTGCTCGATCGGACATTTGCAAGCGATCTTGTAACAATTGATCGCGCAATGCTTTTTTTTCATCGGGGTTGGACATGGCTAGCGAGGTGGAGAATGTGGTTTTGATTCGGACTGAGCCGTCATGATAATGGGATTTGACTCAAATGAGCCCTACAATTTGTGCAGTTGTTGTTTTAGTTTTAGTTTTATTGAATCTGGGTTTCACGAATGCATTTTCTGGGCGTCTTGCTGATCACTTTTTGCACTCTCTTGAACGCCACGCTCGCCGTTGCCGCCAACCCAAGCGACGACAAAGCGGATGTGCCCCCGCCCAAACACCCAAGCACCCCTCACACGGCTCAAACGAGTACTTCCCAAGGCAACACGGCCCAAGCCAAAG
>CAIKYO010000226.1 GCA_903831655.1 uncultured Burkholderiales bacterium | reverse complement strand
TTGAAACAAAAACATCAGAAATTTTGTTTCAAATCCATGCCCGCATAGAGTTGAGCCACCTGAGACTCGTAGCCATTGAAGAGGAGCGTCTTTCTGCGCTTGGCCAACAACCCACCTTCACCCAAACGCCTCTCAGTGGCCTGACTCCAGCGAGGGTGATCGACATTGGGGTTCACATTGGAATAGAACCCATACTCATTGGCAGCGGCTTTGTTCCAAGCGGTGTCGGGTTGTTTTTCTGTGAATTTGATTTTGACAATGCTCTTGGCACTCTTGAATCCGTACTTCCAAGGCACCACGAGTCTCACAGGTGCTCCGCTTTGATTGGGGAGCACCTCCCCATACAAACCAAAGCTCAAGAGCGTCAATGGGTGCATGGCCTCATCCATGCGCAGTCCCTCTTGATAGGGCCAGCCCAAAATGGCTGAACCCACAAAGGGCATGGTTTTGGGATCGGCCTGGGAGATGAAGCTCACGTACTTGGCGCTCCCCAAAGGCTCAACCTTTTTAATCAGTTCGGAGAGCGAATACCCCACCCACGGAATAACCATGGACCAGCCCTCCACACAGCGCATGCGGTAAATGCGCTCCTCTTGTGTGCTGAGTTTGAGCAGATCTTCTAAATTGATGCGCTGTGGCTTTTTAACCAAACCTTCGATCTCGATGCTCCAAGGCTGCGTCTTCAAGGTGTGGGCGTTCCGGGCGGGGTCCGACTTGTCGGTGCCAAATTCGTAGAAATTGTTGTAACTGGTGATGTCCTCGTAAGGGGTGATTTTCTCCATCACCTGTGCACCACTGACTTTGGAGGGGACTGCGCTCAAAGAGGCCAACTTGCCCGGTCTGGGTGTGAGTTCACTTTGCGCAAAGGCAGCTCTCTGGGCCCACTGCGCAAGACCCAATCCGGCAACCCCTTGGGCCACGTTTTTAAGGAGTTCGCGCCGTCCGTGGTAGACCCCTTGAGGGGTGATTTCGCTGGGTAAATCGTCGTGATCGGGTCGGATTTTAATGAGGTGTGACATGGCTAAAGATCCCCTTCAATGCGTGCAGTGCAAAGTGCTTGCATGTTACCGTGTTGCTGAAATGTTTGCTGACCCACCTCACCAAAAACAATGGGCCCCAAAGGGGCCCATCTGAATTCAACCCACAGGGTGAGTCGATCAGTTGTCTCTCAAACCCGCCGCGTAATCGGCCAAGGCTTTGATCTCGCGGTCGTTCAATTTGGCGACCACTTGTGTCATTTGCAAGTTGTTGTTTCTGATGCCATCCCTGAACTGGGTCAATTGGCTAGCGATGTAGTCAGCGTGTTGGCCTCTGAGTCTGGGGTACTGAGCGGGAATGCCTGAGCCATTGGGGCTGTGGCAGCCTGAGCAAGCGGGGATGGAACGATCGGCAATGCCACCACGGTAGATTTTTTCGCCCAAAGCGGCCAAATCTTTGTCCTTGGCGTACCCTGGCTTTTGTGCGTTATGTGCTAACCAAGCAGCGATGTTTTTCATGTCCTCTTCTTGCAAGGTGGCCGCCATGCCCATCATGATGGCATTGGCGCGTTTGCCGCTCTTGAACTCGACGAGTTGCTTGTAGATGTACTCTGGGTGTTGACCCGCGAGCTTGGGGTATTCGGGAGAGCCGGAGTTGCCGTCTGCACCGTGGCAAGCCGCACAAACGGCTCCAAATGTAGCGCCGCCCTTGGCCATGTCGGGCTTGTAGGGAGCGGCGGGTTCAGCAGCCAGGGCAAAAGTTGCACTCAAAACCAAGGCACTCAAAGCACAAAGTGTGGGGAAAAACTTCATAAGAATTCAATTAAATTTAGCACTGAAGCCTATCATTCTACAATGTCTGACACACATGGACTCAAAGTCCGCCCAGAAAAGAGCTTTTTAATGATTCAAGACCCCCCCGCCATCGACCCAGTGAAACTTGCCATGGGGTGGCTTCACACCGCACGCTTTCTCACAACCGCTGCTCAATTGCACCATTTGCCATCCTACAACTTGCCTGAAGTGGCCTTTGTGGGACGCTCCAACGCGGGCAAATCCACTTGCATCAACACCATGACCCAGCAAAAGCGTTTGGCTTTTGCCTCCAAAACGCCAGGTCGCACTCAACACATCAACCTCTTTGCCTTGGGAAGACAGGCCCAAACGGACGCCGTTTTGGCCGATTTGCCCGGCTACGGCTACGCTGCTGTGCCCAAGCAAGACAAAATCAGGTGGCAGCAAGTCATGGCCAACTATTTAATGTCCAGGCCCAATTTAAAGGGCATTGTGCTCCTGTGCGATCCAAGACACGGGATCACCGAACTCGATGACATTTTGCTCGACGTCATCCGCCCCAGAGTCGAGGAGGGTCTTAAATTCCTGGTCTTGCTCACCAAAGCGGACAAGTTAAACAAATCCGAGGGCGCCAAAGCCCTCTCCATTGCCAAGCTCCAAGCAGGTGGGGGAGAGGTGATGCTCTTCTCAGCCCTTAAAAAGCAAGGACTTGACGCCGTTGCCTTGAAGCTTTGGGACTGGACGCATGGTCCTGGGAGTGAAGTGATCCTGCCCCCAAGCGCTGAGCCAAACCCAGATCTCTTGGACGACGAGGAAGGTGACCTACCCGACTGAAGGCCACCAGGGCTTTGTGGTTTCAAAGGAAACGTAAAAGCCCAAATGAATACCAAAGACCTCTTTTAAAGGGGTCTTTGTGCTTTTATAGTGCAGTTCGAGCGTTCGCCTTGGCTCTATGGTCAAGAAAATCCCATTGATACCGAAACTTCAGTAACACTTGAAACTTTTTCAGACTCCAATCGGGGTTTCTTTTGAAGTCTTTTTGGCTGAACGGTTTTAACACAATGGCTTTCGATGAATGAGACCTGTATTGGATGGAGACAGACTTGGGTTGGATTTTCAGCCATCCATATTTGTTGTGCGCTTGTTGCCCACGCCCCATCCAACTTCCATTAAAACCCAAAATTTTAGGTAAATCATGTCAATCGCGCTCTCTAATAACTCACAAGTTCAAGCGTTTGCAATTGCGCTCTTTGGTGTGGAGTTGGGTTCAACTTATATGGGTTATGTGAACAGTGACATCAACTACTACGGCAGTTTGAATGGGGCGTTGAACACCTACTTCACTGTGAATTTTGCGAACAAAAGTCCATCTGTTGTGGCAACCACCATTTTGCAAAACTTAGGGCTCGCAACGGATGCAGGAGATGTGAGTTTAGTGGCCAGTGTTATTAGTCATGCCCCCAACGGTCAACAAGGTGCTGCCGTCATGGACATGTTAAACACATTCATGACCAGCTTGACGTATGCCTCGATTTCTGCCCCTTTTGTGTCCAGCGTGAACGCCTCTCTTAGTTACTCTGGCCGTGACAACCAAGTCGCAGGTTACACGGCTACGCTGGCTCAAAACGCCTTGCTGTCCAATGCATCCACCTCGGCCTTGCAAAGCAGCTATGCGAGCAACTCAGCCACCACTGCTTCCGACGCCACACGGGCGAGCAGCGCGATTGCCGTTGCCAACGCGGCTCTAACCACAGCGGTGATGGACCCCATGAACACCTTGGCCTTGGCCTTGGCCAGTCAGGCCTACACGGACGCACTAAACGCTCAAAGCGCTACTCAAAGTGCTCTGAACGCTGCAAACACAGAAAAATCAGACGCCACCAATACGCTTGCCATTGCCGACTCCATCTTGAGCGCTGCCAACTCATCGACCACTCTCTCCTTACAAGCCATCTCCTTAGCCAGCTCACAAGTAAGTGCTGCAAGCGCTGAATTTGCCAACGCCACCAACGACGTCAACACTGCGAGCTCTGCACTCACCGCTGCAAACAGTCAATTGAGTGCAGCAACCCTCGCCTTGAGTGCGTTTAGCTCATTCAGCACCGGCACCGATGTGATCACGGCCAGTGGTACCCACAACGTGTTCACGGGCTCGGTGGACACCAGCAACCCGGCCAAGAACACCTTCAATGTGAGCGACATATTAATG
>CAIKYO010000225.1 GCA_903831655.1 uncultured Burkholderiales bacterium | reverse complement strand
CCTTGTCTGAATTGAACTCCAGGGTGATGGTGGATGCACCTGTGATGTTGGTGGAGCTGATGGTGCTGATGCCATCAATGGTTGAGAATTGCTTCTCCAAAGTGAGCGCCACCGAAGCCGCCATCGTCTCGGGACTTGCCCCAGGAAAACTCGCTGTCACACTGATGACTGGCGTATTGAATGCAGGCAAAGCTGAGATTGGAATTTTGTTGTACGCCAACACACCAGCCAAAACCGCCGACAAACTGAGCAACACCGTCATCACGGGTCGCTGAATACAAAGCTGTGGAATGTTCATGTTTGAGGTTTGGTGCAGTGACTATTTGGCAGCTTGGGCTGACTTGGTTGTATCTTTTGGAGCAGCAGCAGCGGCATCGTTGACCGCCTCTTTAGAGGCATCCTTTGCACCATCCTTTGCACCCGAGCCTTTTCCCTCCAAGTTGACCACCCTCACATGGCCATTGGGTCTTACATTTTGTTTGCCATCAATCACCACACGGTCACCAGGGGCCAACCCCTCCACAACCATCGACTCACCATAGAGGAAAACCTCCTTGATGTTCTTTTGAACAGCCACATTGTCCTCACCCACAACGTAGACGAATTTTCCATTCGGGTTGTTGACCAATGCCTTTGCAGGAACCGACAAAGCGTTCTTCAAAATACCCAGATTCAAACTGGTTTGCACAAATTCACCGGGCCACAATTGGTTCTTTGGATTTGCAAAAATGGCCTTCGCTTTGATACTGCCTGAACTGGCGTCAACGGTGTTGTCCACAAAATACAAGTGTCCAGCCACTGAACTCAAACCACTGGGGGCCTTGGCTTGGACATTGTCCTCACCCGCTTTGCCGTTGGATTGAGCCAAGGCTTGTTGCAACTTGCCCAACTGAGCCTCAGGAACATTGAATTGAACGGCAATGGGGTCCAACTGAGTGATGGTAACCAAACTGGTCGTTTGAGGAACGACCAATGTTCCAGGAAAAACATTGACCACACCCGTTCTGCCAGAGATGGGGGCTCGGATGGTGTCAAAATCCAGTGCCACTTTCGCCGCCTCGAGTGCTGCCTCATCTGACTTGACCAAATCTTGCTGAGCGTCACGTTGTGAGTGGCTTGTATCCAAAGCACCCTGACTCACGAAATTTTTTTGCTTGAGTTCTTCATTTCGGGTGAGTTGACGCTCTTGATCCAATGCAAGGGCTTTATCACGAAGCAACTGTGCATACAGCTTATCGTAGTTGGCTTTGTCCACACGGTCATCGAGCACGAAGAGAACATCGCCCGCTTGAACAAACTGTCCCTCATGAACACGAACCTCGCGAACCAAGTTGGTCACCTGAGCGTGGACATCTACAATCTTCAGAGATGTCACCGTTCCGTTGAGGTCAATCAAAAATGGCACATCTTTGGGCTCTGTCAGGGCCAATGCAACTGCAGGATCAGGGGTCTTTTTTGATGATGCATCGTTATCAGTGGTAAAGCGCTGTGCTACCAAAGCACCGATACCCGCCAAGAACACCCCTGTGATCACAATTGATTTAATCTTCATTGAAACTCTTTAACGCTCTTGTGCCTACATTCACAACACTGAATTCTTGTTTCATGTGAGCACGTCATTGCAAAATACCAGAACACAACAAAAACTCAACTCCATGAAATACACGGGTTGAGCTTTCATTGATTCGGGTGCACTCAATTAGCCCTGAGCTTTTGAGACCGAGAAAGTCTCATCCCAGCCCTTGACAGACTGGGCCAAGTATAAACGCTCTCGCTTTCATTTAACCCCATTAAAACCCCAAGTTTACCCACCCTTGACCTTGTGGGAGCGTTGCGGGTGTTGGGGCGATTCGGGGTGATTCAGGGAGTTTGGAGATCGTGAAAAATGTCAAAATGATGAACAATTTCAGCCTTCTTGGCCAACCGAAGTCTTTACAACGCTTTAGAACATTCCACCCCGAAAAATCTCAGATCACTGAGCATTCAAAGGCTTCGCGTCCACTTGCGAAGACGCTCTTAATGGCCTCAAAACCGAAAACCGCCAAGTCTTCGCCCACTCAAGCAAAGGGCGCTCCAAGTTCACATGCGCCCATATGCCCCAAGCGCAAGAAGTCACCCAGCAAAGCACCATTGAGAAAAGCGCCATGGGCCAACCACTCAAATGCAGGACGTTCCACAAAGCTGAGAACACCATGATCCAGATGAAGTGATTTAAGAAGGTGGGGTAAGCCGAGGCTCCCAAGAGTTCTAAACGAGATTTGATCTTTTCACTCAAAAAGGATCCTGAATTAGAGGCCAAGACAAAAAGCAAGAGACTGACGCACAAAGCCAGCACAATTCTGATTCTGGGATAGCTGATCATGCTCGACCATCCCAGAGCCCAAGCCGACCAAAAAAACCATCGATCCGCCTTTTGGTGCGCCCCCCAAGCTGCCAGCGCACCAACCCCATATGCACCCATGAAATAAATGCACCAATTGTCCAGATCTTCAAAGCGGTTAAAAAACCAAAATGAACTCACTGTAAGAGCCCAAACACTCCAGCACAAGGCCTGACTCAAACTTTGCTCAGTCGAGTTTGAAGTTTTGCACCAAGTGACGCACAACCCCAAGAGGGCAAACAACTGAAAATCAATGGCCACGTACCACACACCGGCTGAGATGGACTCTTGCCCCAAGACGCCTTGCAGTAAAAAGGCATGCTCAAGAAACTGCTTCCACTCAAAACCTTGGGGAAGCCATTCCCCTGACACATGGTGAGAGACCCAGTACCCCACCCCAATCACGGTGAGCAAGGTGAGCCAATAAAAGGGGGCCAAACGAATGAATCTCTTGGCGATGAGTGTTGGCCAAGAGAATCCTCTCCCCCCCATCATGGAGTGTGCAGCTAAAAAACCACCCATG
>CAIKYO010000224.1 GCA_903831655.1 uncultured Burkholderiales bacterium | reverse complement strand
TGTGGATGATCCGCTTAATCCTACCCAGGCAGCCAGTGATGTCGAGAGAGACACTGCGAATAATTGGATGAGTTCTACAGTTCCTTCCAGGCTTAATAACCAAGAAGAAGATGTGATTATCGTTGTTATGCAGCGTTTACACGAAGACGATGTTACAGGTCATTTACTAGAAAAAGGTGGATGGGAACATCTTTGCCTACCAGCAAAAAATGACAGAAAGAAGATTATACAGATAAATGACTACACGAAAATATTCAGAGATAACGAATTACTACACCCAGAAAGAATGCCTCAAAAAGTCCTCGATAGCCTTGAGCTTGATCTTGGTAGTTTTGATTATGCAGGCCAATACTTACAGGCCCCTGTCCCTAAAGCAGGAGGTATCTTGCAAGCAAGATGGTGGCGCGAGTGGCAGACCAAGGCGCTGCCCTCTTGCGAGTATATCATTCAGGTTTACGATACAGCGTTCAAGACTGATAGCATGAACGATTATACCGCACGTACAACTTGGGGTATCTTCCGTCATAATAATGGTCAGCCGAATATAATTCTACTAGAGGCGATGAATAAGCGTCTGACTCTTCCTGAATTAAGAGAAGAAGCAGTAGAAGCATATTATGATTTTGATCCTGATCTAGTCCTGATTGAAGATAAGGCGAGTGGTATTTCCCTCATACAGGAATTAAAGCGTCTAGGGATGAGACTACGTGCAATGCCACGCAATAAAGGTGATGACAAAGTTTCACGTGCACACGTTGCTTCAGTCATGCTCGAACAAGGCGTTGTATGGTATCCAAAAGATACTGCATGGGCGCAGGAAGTTATACGTCAATCAGCCAGTTTCCCAAATGCAAAATACGATGATCTAGTCGATACAGTGACTGATGCACTCATCTTCTTGCGTCACTACAAGCGTGTCGAAGTAACTAGTGATCGTGTTGCGTCCTCTGGCACTACAACATTTAAACCAAATTATGGAGGACATTATGGCTAGGAAACGTACGCCAGAAGATAAAGTTGTTAACGACATTATTAGAAAGGCTTTACAGGAACAGGATGAACCAATTCCTATGCATCCTGATGAGATGCAACAAATGATGGAACTGGATGAAACTACTCCACGTATATCGGTTGAACAGATGGAACAAATGCAAAACCCAGTTTCTGCTGGCGAGATGGGTTTGTTTGAGAATATGGGTCAGATGACTGGCGACCCTGAAGAAGATATGAGAGCAGAAGAAGAAAGAGATTTCTTCGAGAACTTTGTAGATGATATCGATGATGTTTTAAAGCGTAAGATCGCATCTGATCTAGTACAGAAAGTACAGGCAGATTTAGACAGCCGTAAAGGCTGGGAAGAATCAGTAGCATCAACCATGAAAACTCTCGGTGTTGCGCAAAACATTGATAAGGATAAACTTAGTGTGATGCCATTTGAAGACGCATCAACAGTAGAATATCCGATGTTAATTCGTTCTGCGGTGCAATATGTATCGCGTTCTGTGCCAGAGATTATCCCTAATAAGCCTGCGAAATCAGTTGTGATAGGTAAGTCTACTCCTGAAAGAGAGGCTCAATCTACCCGTGTAGAAGCAGCTATAAACTATCAGCTTACATATTTAGACAAAGGATTCTACAACGATTATCGTAAAGGTGAATTCTATAAAGCTATTTGTGGTTCTATCTTCCGTAAATTATATCACGATCCATTAACAGAGCAAAATCTTACAAGATTAGTAAAGCCACAGGACTTTATAATTCACTATGAGCAAGTCGATCTAGATAGTTGTAATCGTTATACCCATAGAATGTATATGAGCAGCAATGAACTGCGCAAGATGCAATATTATGGTCATTATGCTGATGTTGATGTTGGTATGGCTACATACCCATATGATCGTGATGATATTACTAAAGAAGTAGACAAGATGGATGGTTATGACATCTCCCGCGCGAACGCAGAGGGAGAAGAACTATTCCACACAATATATGAAGTACATTGTAACCTAGATATCGATGGTTTTGAAGATTTAGATGAATTTGGAGAAGCAACAGGAATTGAACTTCCTTACATTGTGACTTTAGATAAAGATTCTCAAAAGATTTTATCGATCAGGCGCAACTGGATGCCAAACGACCTCAAAAAACTTAAACAAGTCTGGTTTGTGCATTACCAGTTCTTGCCTGGCACTGGCTTCTACGGTTTTGGATATGCTCACCTTATTGGCTCTTTAGCTCGTGCATCTACTGCGCTATTGCGTGCTATATTAGATGGCACAGCTCTACACTTGCTGAAAGGTGGATTCAAAACCGCGGATGCCAAAATAGATGGAGACAAATGTATCTCCCCAGGCGAGTTCCGAACTTTAGAAGGAACTTACGATGATATAAAGAAAGCTTTATACCCTCTCGAGTTTTCTGCTCCTGGCCCTCAAGTGTTGCAAATTATGCAATACATGGATAAGACAGCAGCTGACATTGTTCAGAATACTGAAGTTATGTTAGGGTCTGCTTCTAATACAGGCCCAGTAGGAACGACTCTTGCTTTGATCGAACAAGGACAGAAAATCTATACTTCTATTCACCAAGCGACTCACCGAT
>CAIKYO010000223.1 GCA_903831655.1 uncultured Burkholderiales bacterium | reverse complement strand
GTTTTGGACGCCAAGTGGGAGGATTTTGATCTCATAGACAGACGGTGGCGTATCCACACGACCAAAGCCGGAAGCGCAAGGTATGTCCCATTGTCTGATGCTGTATTAAAAATACTAGAGGATGTACCAAGATTTGATTGCGCTTGGGTCTTTCCCAATCCTAAAACACTAAAACCGTATTCAAGTATTTTCCATTCTTGGAATACTGCTCGCTGTGCTGCTGGACTGTCAGATGTACGAATGCATGATTGTCGTCACACTTTTGCATCGTTTTTAGTTAATTCTGGGCGTACTCTGTACGAGGTTCAACACCTTCTGGGCCACACTCAAATTAAGACAACTCAGCGATATTCACATCTATCGCAAAGTACTCTATTGGATGCGGCTAATCACGCAACTAAAGCTCTAAGCACCATGTTTAGTCCAAAAATTCAATCGTGCCAAGAGCTATCTCTATTAACTCCGTGATGATTGAATTAAACCGAAATGTTATTTGAATTAAGTAAATCTAACAATTCAACATTTATCGAGCTGGAGTTATTTTTTCGAATCATTTTTTTGCAAATCATTGTTGAAAGGATAAGAATATGAAAACTGAGTCAGTACCAATTGAAATAATAAGAACGGATGGGAATACACAATACCGTGATGCTATTGATGAAGGGGTTGTTGCTCAATACACGCAAGAGCTTTTAAGCGGTGCGACCTTCCCTCCGTTGCAAGCAGTTTTTGATGGAAGCCATTATTGGCTGGTCGATGGCTTCCATCGCTTGCGAGCTTATAAAGGATTGAATCATCGCCAAGTAACGGTTCAAAGTGAAAACGGTAGTCAATCCCATGCTCAATATCTTGCACTTGGCGTGAATACAAGTCATGGGTTACAAAGAAATACAGCTACCAAGAGAAGAATTGTAGAAGCGGCTCTTAAGCATCCAGAGACAAAGGCTTTGAGTACTTATGAGTTATCAAAACTCTGTGGACTATCTCAACCGTTCATCAACTCAATTCGAAATCCTGAGGTGAAAGCAAAACAGCAAGAGGCACGAGAGAAGTCTGTCATTAACAAAATCAAACAAAAAGTTACTAATCCGATTAGTAGTGAAGACGTATTCTTGGTCAGTGATGCTGATGATTTTGGCCCCTCCGAAGAGGAAATCGAGGCAAGTGAATTGGCCCAAAAAGCCGACATCGATATCATGAATAAGATGCTTGAGTCTGATGATGTGATGGCAACCTTACATGCTGAGGTCAAGAGACTGAGTGATGACAACGCTAGTCTCCAAAGTCGAGTCAATGCTTTGATGCGCGAGAAAAATAAAGCTATCGATTTACTCAAGAGTGCGCAAAGAAAATTGGACCGTCTAAAAAAGCAAGAACTACAAAGTGCATAAGGGTTTTTATGGGAGACGTCAAAAAAGCCATTCAGTATCAGCGTGAAGCTGAACGAAAGCGAGCACTTGCCCCAACAAATGACCCCTTCCGTCGTAGTTTTGACCTTCAGTGGGCTGATGGTCTTGAAGAGGATGCCAAAGCCCTTTTAAAGCCCGATACAGAGATTGAAATAGGTTCAGGAGGCGAGATCATCCCCCCACCTCCTGTTGATGCCTCAGGGCTTGAAGTCGTCCTCAGAAAGCCCGATTTACTTAACCTTGGAGCAAGTACCCAAAGAACCGATTTGATTGAAAAAGCAGGGGTCTTGGATTTGGCGATTGAGACCAGTCACGAATCAAACGCCAAGGGGCCTATTCAAAAGATGATCACTCACCAATTGGCCTCTGCGCACAAACGCGCCCTAGAGTTAATGGCAGAGGCGTCAAGCATCAAAGACCCCGACTTGTCGAGTAAGAAGGACAGGGCTGCGGCGAGGATGATGGAGGCGTTCTCAAGGGGTGCGCTCACCCTACAAAGACTCCAGACTGGAGCCAGTCAGGTTGTCACGGTCCAGCACCTTCAGGTCAATGGACCAGCAGTGATTGGTAACGTTACCACTAGGGGGGGCTGATGGAATTTAAACGCCACCAGATGCATCAAGCTAGAAAGGCTCTGGAACTACATCCAAAGTGTGGAGCCAAGTGCCGAACGGGACAACCTTGTAAGAACGCCTCTATGAAGAACGGAAGATGCAGGATGCATGGGGGCAAGTCCACTGGAGCACCAATTAAACATGGTCAGAGAACAAAGGCTGCAATGGCGCAGAGAAAATCAGACCGAGACCTGATCAATCAGTTGCTGAAGATTTCTGTTGATGGATTATGAGCTTAAAGGGTGGTAGATCTACCAGTTCTTATTTGTCCATGGAAATTCTTTCAGCAAGAACCTTTGCTAGT
>CAIKYO010000222.1 GCA_903831655.1 uncultured Burkholderiales bacterium | reverse complement strand
GCTCCCAAAGAAAAGCGTGGGATGGGGAGGATAAATCCCGTTTGCAACCCGGATGTTAACTGGGGTTTAAGTATCCTTTGTGAAGTTTTGAAAACGCCGCCCAAAGCCCCAGGGATATTAAATCCAAAGCGGCTCTGTTTGGGGTCTTCAGATGAATTTGACCACCAACGCACACACAAGGCTCAAGAGCACACTGCTGGCAAGGGGCAGATGCCATTCGCGACCCAAGAACCTAAAGTGCAAGTCCCCGGGCAATCTCCCAACACCCAAGTGCTTGAGCCAAGGGCCCAAGGCATCGACCACGAGCAAGACCAGAAAAAAAACCAGGATCCAGCGAATCATGTTGGACTGATTTAGAGGGTGTGGGAGCGATCCCCGTGGGCAAAGCCCATGGGCTCCCAAGGGTCACCCACACCCAGTGCGATGACTTTGAAGAGCTCTCCCATTTCGTGCTCGGTGATGAGCTTTTGCACCATCGCTTTGTCTTGAAGGCTTGCGTCTTGCACAAGATCCAAGAGCCCGCTGTTGATCAAAAAGTGTGCTTGCGAGGTGTAGCCGAGCACATGCATACCCGCACTTTGAGCGGTCAAGGCAATGCCAGAAAAATTCACATGGGCCGTGATGTCTTTGAGTCCAACCTCCACCAAGGGGTTGGTGTCTGCGAGGTGTGATCGGTGGCACATGAGGGTGCCTTGACATCTCTCGGGGTGGTAGTACTCATGCTCTGGAAAACCGTAATCGATCAAGAACACCGCCCCGCGCTTTAAGCGGTCTGCCAAGGTGTTGATGAACGCCTCGGCTTGCGGGTGAATTTCGGTCAAATAGTCGTGCTCACCCTGGGGGATCAAAGGCGGTCTCATTGAGGTGGGTCGGTCTACAAATTGCCAGTGCGGCTCTTTGTCTGGCGAAAGGCTCGATATCCCTCTCTCAAACCACTCGCCCTGTGTGCGTTGCAAAAGTTTGATGGGCATGGCGTCCAGCACTTCGTTGCCCAAGACCACCCCTTCAAATTGCGCGGGCAACTCGTGCACCCAAGTGACTTGGCCCAAGAATCCAGCCAAAGACGCTTGTTGGCGCTCTTTCAAACTCATGGACAAGTCCACGATCACGTAGCGCTTGATGCGATCTCCCAGACAAGTCAAGATTTCTTGGGCCATGGTGCCGTTGCCGGCACCAAACTCCCAGACCTCATCGGTTTGGGTTTCATCCAAAGCCTCCAAGACCGAGCGAGCCAGCGTTTTTGAAAAAAACTTTGATATCTCAGGCGCCGTCACAAAGTCTGAGCTCTTCGCGTCTTTGCCAATGGGGTTGGCGCTTTGGGTGTAGTACCCAAGGGCAGGCGCATAAAGCGCCAAGGCCATGAAGCGGTCAAAGGGAATCCAAGCACCCGCGTTCTCAATCACCCGGGCCATGAGGGACAGGAGTTTTGAGGCGGGTTTTGGGGGTGAAGGGTTTGATTCAGACACGTTGGGGTGGCACGAAAGGCCAATGAGAGACAAAAAAGAGGAGAGGCCTTGCGCTTTGAGAGCTCAACGCCAACTGTTTGAGTCTTGAATATAACATTGGGACCCGGACCGAACACCCATGGGGTGCATTTCAAGTCTGAGCCGCCAAAGACCCTGGCCAAGGGCCCTTGAACGCTAGGGAGCAATGGCCCTTAAAATCGGGCATCTTCTTTTTCTCAGAGACCAACAGATGCAACCTTGGGTTTTGATCACCGGTGGCGCCAAGCGACTTGGACGTGCCACATGCTTAGGGTTTGCTGCGTCGGGCTGGAATGTGGCTTGCCACTTCAATGCGTCGGCCAAGGATTGCGATGATTTGGAACAGGAGATTGCCAAGCAGTATCCCCATGTCAAATTCTTGGGCCTAAAGGCTCAATTGGCCTCCAACACAGAGGTGGAAGCCCTCTTTCAGACACTCACCCAAACAACGGGAGAAGATTTGTTGTGCGTGGTCAACAACGCCTCCCTCTTTGAGCCTGACACGGCAGACGCTTTTAATCAGGAGCAAGCCTTGGAGCAGTTGAGGGTCAATTTGCTGGCACCCATGCGCTTGGGCCAGTTGATGGCGGCACTGCACAGCAAAACCAATGGCTCGCACAACCGTCCAAGCAACATAACACCTAGCTTGGTCCACATCTTGGATCAAAAGGTCTTCAACCTCAATCCAGACTATTTCAGCTACACGCTCTCCAAGTTGGCACTTGAGAGGGCAGTTTCCTTGCAAGCCCAAGGGTTGGCGCCCACGGTTCGTGTGAACGCTGTGGCCCCTGGCCTCATGTACCCCAGTGGCCCCCAGAGCCAATCCAATTTTGACAAAGCGGCCAGTGTGAATTTGCTCCACCGCCCCATTGACCCCGAGCACGTGGTTCAATGCATTCTTTTCTTAGCCCAAAACCCGGCCTTAACCGGCACCACCCTTCGCGCAGACAACGGACAACACCTGGTCCCCTTGGAGCGCGATGTGATGAACGTGGTTGACCAACTCCTTAAAGGCCAATGATGAATCCACCCAATCCCTTGCTCGCCCACCACAGGAGACTCTTTCTCAAAGGACTCAATGCCGATGCCCACATCGGCATCCATGATTTTGAAAAAGGCAAAAGCCAAAAGCTCCTGATCGATGTGGACCTGTATGTGCTCACGTCCGAGAGCAAACCCAAAACAGATGCCTTGGAGGAGGTCGTTGACTATGACTTCATCCGACAAGTGGTCATGAAGCGCATTCAAAAGGGCCACATCAACTTGCAAGAAACTTTGTGCGATGAATTGGTCGAACTCTTCTTGGCCCACCCCAAAGTGATGGCGGTCCAACTCTCAACCCGAAAAACCGAGGTCTACCCAGACTGCGAAGCGGTTGGGGTTGAGGTCTTCAAGACCAAATACAAAGACTGAGCCAACTGGCTGAGCGTTGAAGACGCATGCATCCAGGGCCTTAAAACGTTAAAATACCCCGATCGGTCTTGATCAGGGCCAATGGGGTCGACTTAGAGCCCTTTTCTGCGCTGATCTTTAAAAGGCACCTTCCTTTGGGTTTAGCGCATTGTTTTTGCACTCAAGATTTTCTGCCTGACCCTTTTCCTCTTACTTTTTTCGGCCTCTCCAACCTCTGACCCACTGCTTGCGAACCATGCACACTGAAACACTCCCCCAGTCCGTCGTCGATGGGCCCTCCGCCTGGATTCCAACAAATGAGCCCGAGGCTAAGGGCGGTGCTGAGGATGCGGCCAGCAACGACATCGCCAAACAAAAGAAGCACGAGCGCGAGATGCACAAACTGGAAAAGCGACTTTGTCGCTTGGCCGGTCAAGCCATCATCGACTTCAACATGATTGAAGAAGGCGACCGGGTGATGGTCTGTGTCTCAGGCGGCAAGGACAGCTACTCGATGCTGGATATTTTGCTGAAACTCAAAGCCCGAGCACCCATCGATTTTTCGATCGTTGCGGTGAACTTGGACCAAAAGCAGCCCGGTTTTCCTGAGCACGTGCTCCCCAATTACTTAAAGAGCATTGGTGTGGAGTACCACATCGAAGAGCAAGACACCTACTCCATCGTCAAATCCATCATTCCTGAGGGCAAGACGATGTGCAGCCTGTGCTCCAGGCTTCGCCGAGGCGCCCTGTACAGGGTGGCTGGAGAGCTCGAGGCCAACAAAATCGCACTGGGTCACCACCGAGACGACATCGTTCAGACCTTCATGCTCAACCTCTTTTTTGGTGGCAGGATGAAGAGCATGCCGCCCAAGCTCTTGAGCGACGAGGGTGGACACATTGTGATCAGGCCCATGGCCTATGTGCCCGAAGCGGACTTGCAGGCCTGGGCCAATCACAAGCAATTCCCCATCATCCCTTGCACCCTGTGCGGAAGCCAAGACAATTTGCAACGCGTGCAAGTGGGCAATATGCTCAGAGAGTGGGAACAAAAGTACCCTGGACGTGTGGCCAACATGTTCAATGCGTTGACCAAAGTGGTGACCTCGCACTTGCTGGATCCCAATTTGTTTGATTTCAAAAACTTAAAAACCACCGGCAAACCCAACCCCGGTGGTGACATCGCGTTTGATCCAGAGACCTTTGAGAGCCTGCAAACCCTCTCTTCATTCATTCCGGTGAAATCAAATTCTCTGGGCCCCGTGGACCCTGAGCTCAACTGAACTGACCTTGGGGTTCAAAGAAGGTCAGGTGAACTCTGATCTTCAGGCCCGAATCAATCCACCATGGAGAGTGTCCGAGGGCCTTTGGGTGAGTTGAGCTGAACACTCAAATTGGCGGGTCCCTCTTCGCACAAGATGCTCGCCATTTGAATGGCCTTCAAAGCGGCATTGATCTTTGAAGCCGAGGGGTGCGACAAGGCGACACTTTTTAAACTCACACCACTTCGGGGCAAGACATTTCTGGGGTGCAATTTCAAAGGTTCCTCCGCATTGGGTTTACCCCATTGAACCAAACTGGGTGCACAGCCGTCAAAGAGTCTTTCCCCGTCGGGACGCACAGTCAGCGTCCAGTTTTGGACGCCTTTGGGAGAGGACCGCGTGCAGGCAATGGCTTGGCCTCTTTCAATTTGTTGCATCCGAAAAAGACTGTGCGCCGCGTGCAGGTCGCCCACATTGGCGACCCAATGGATGAGCCGAGGCTCATGTCTGATACGCTCCTTCAAGGCTTTGTCATCCATGTCAAACCACCGGTGCTCCACGCCCTTTGGCAAATGTGAGACCATGGGGTTCAAAGCGATGATTTCTAAAAATGCAAGCGGGTAGGCAGGTGTGGCGATCTTGATCCAGGCGCTTTGGGTGCCGTACCTGGCACTCTCGCCAGCACTTTGCACTTTGACACCCAATGTCTCTTCGGCCCAGAGTAACCCTTGCTCCATGCTGGACGCCATGACCACCAAGTGGTCCAGTGACGCGCTCAAGCGTCCTCTCCCGGCGCACTCAAACCCAGCAAACGCACCCGAACGCTTTTGCCCTTGATGCGACCTTCTGAGAGGCGCTTGACTGCCTCTTTGGCAATCTCTGCTTTCACAGCGACATAGGTTGAGAACTCATTGACATTGATTTTTCCAACCTGCTCTTTGGAAAAACCAGCCTCTCCCGTTAACGCGCCCAGCACATCACCGGCTCGGATTTTTTCTTTGCGGCCACCCACGATTTGCAAAGTGGCCATCGAAGCCTTTAAGGGCTTGACACCTTGAGTCCCTTGAAGGGACTCCAAGGGGACCCAATTGGATTCGCGGGATTGAAGCTGCTCAATTCGGCCCACAAACCCCATCTCATCCATGCTGGCCAAGGTCAATGCCAAACCCTTTGCGCCTGCGCGCGCTGTGCGACCAATGCGGTGCACGTGGACCTCGGGGTCGGGTGAGACGTCCACGTTGATCACGGCACCCAAATCGGCCACATCCAAACCTCTGGCCGCCACGTCCGTGGCCACCAACACACAACAACTGCGGTTGGCAAATTGGATCATCACCTGGTCTCGCTCTCGCTGCTCAAGCTCACCGTAGAGCGCCATCGCACTAAAGCCTTGGGCTTGCAAATAGGCCACCAACTCTCGACATCTTTGCTTGGTGTTGCAAAAGGCCAAGGCGCTATCGGGTCTGTAGTGGTTCAAGAGCTCGCATACAGCTTGCAACCTCTCCTTGGGCGAGACTTCTACATAAATCTGCTCCAAGGCACTCAAGTCGTGTTGGGTTTGCACCTTGACGGTTTGAGGGTTGCGTAGAAATTGAGATGCAATTTTGTCGATGCCTTCAGGGTAAGTGGCTGAAAAGAGCAAGGTTTGGCGCTCACGTGCGCAGTGCTTGATGACACGGGCCATGTCCTCAAAAAAGCCCATGTCCAGCATGCGATCGGCCTCATCCAAGACCAAGGTCTCAACAGCGCCGAGGTGCAAGGCACCGCGGTCAATGTGATCCAAAATTCTGCCAGGCGTTCCCACCACCACGTGCGCGCCGTGCAACAAACTTTGCGTTTGCGCTCTGAGTGCCACCCCTCCACACAGGGTAATGACTTTGATGTTGTCCAAAGCACGCGCCAGTCTCCTGATCTCAGCGGTCACTTGGTCAGCGAGTTCCCTTGTTGGGCAAAGAACCAGAGCTTGAACATTCATGCGAGGCGCCTCCAAGCGGTTCACAAGCGGGAGTCCAAAGGCCACCGTCTTGCCGCTTCCAGTGCTGGCCTGAGCGATCAAGTCATGTCCTTCTAAAGCCAGAGGCAAGGCCTTGGCCTGAATGGGGGTCATCTGGGTGAGCCCCATTAGATGCAAATTGTCCAAAGCGGCCTGTGGCAGAGAGAGGGTCTCAAAGCCCAGAGCTTTGTTGCTGTCGATTGTGTTGTTGTCCATGACAAGCATTATCGATGCAAACGTGTCTCCAAGGTGAGCACCACCAAAACACCTCGACTTGCACCAAAACGTTGAAGAGGCATTGATGAGGCATATATGCAGAATCTATGCGGCATGTATGAGGCATGTTTGATTTTGCTCATTCGAAAAAAAACCTCGCCAATTCCTTGACGAGGTTTTCTGCTTTCGTTCTGGCTATTCAGGCCAGAGCACCATCACTTGGCTTTTTTGTAGGCCACGACCTTTTGGTGCTGTTCGCCTAAGCCCTCAACGCCCACTTTCATGACGTCACCAGGCTTTAAGAAGACGGGGGCCTTTTGGCCGTTCTTCT
>CAIKYO010000221.1 GCA_903831655.1 uncultured Burkholderiales bacterium | reverse complement strand
ATGACAAGCTGGAATTTAGCCATGGACTCAGCGACACGCTGCGAATGCACGATTGATTGATTGGTATATCGATGACTGCGCAGTCTTCCTGCTGTTGATTAATAAATGGCTCGAAATTCGCCCTCTGGTTTAAAGCCAGATCTCTTGAGAAAGGGAAGACGGGGAACAGTGAATTCTCGTTTTCTTGCTTCGTTCAATGTGAGGTATTCGACTGTGTCGACAGAAATGCCGATTTGCTGGGTAAGAGCATTCAAAAGCTCTGCACGATCGAAGATCGATACAAACTCCGGGAGGACCTTTCGAGAAAACATGCCGGTGGTGATATGTCTCAGGGACCTGTGAAAAACAAAGAGCAAGTAGCGTCGTTAGATTTTTTCGCGCTTTGTATTGCGACATGAAATATGCATCGTTGCGGTCATCCCAATTTTTGGGATCTAGCAGCGTAATTTTCCTTGTGGAAAGCATGTGCAGCAATGCGGGGAGGTTGGTATAGCGCCTAAGGTAATTTGGTACTTTGCTTGCCGCCATTTATGCACTTTGTCGATTTGATATGTAGCGAATACTCAAAGAGGGGATAGTTTTCTTTTTAGAAACTCAACTACCGTGTTTAAGTCTGGTGCATGCAGTTGATTTTTCCTGATGAACGCTTCCCATTGCTTGGTCTTTTGCGCGTCTTGACCAAAGTTTGCCGTCAATCCAATTGGAGTGGTTTGGGGCG
This sequence comes from uncultured Burkholderiales bacterium, assembly GCA_903831655.1. Classification (GTDB taxonomy): domain Bacteria; phylum Pseudomonadota; class Gammaproteobacteria; order Burkholderiales; family Burkholderiaceae_C; genus Limnohabitans. The sequence goes on along the minus strand of CAIKYO010000221.1, from coordinate 1,070 downwards.
TTTGTGTATTGCGACGTGCGAATGTCGCGTCAATGGCTTCAGTGAGAACTGCTGAATCAAGCTCTGTGGAATTAAAGATGACCCACATGTCAAAGTAATCTTTGAGCCTTGTATTGACCATTCCCAAAGAGACGATGGCTTCATACTTTTCCGCCACGACTGTGTATCTTGGATAGATTCGTAACTTTGGTACGGGTAGACCTTCGAGCATTACAGGGTAGTCTGCATGTTCGGGTGCTGGAGTGACTGCATCCCCGTAGCCTATGTCGATTTGAACGGGGCATCGTGCTGAGTCAACGTGCCCGATTAAAGTTACTCTCAGGCCGGAGTAGTTGGCTTCTTTTCTGATTTCAGCAACCTTGATGCTGCCAATGTCAAATTGAATTCCGTCATCGCATTCAATGCCGCACATTTCTTGAAATGTGGCGAGTACAAGAGGCTCTTCGGCAAGACCAAACCCGAGCAAGTCGATGTCGCGGGTCGGCCTCATCGGGACATCAAACCACATGTCAAAGAGCAGCGCGCCTTTAAGCAAGAAGTTGTCCTTGTTGGTGGAGACGCTAAGACGGTAGAGCATGCGCTCAAGCCCATATCGCGTTAGAACAAGCGAAAAGTCCTGATTCTCGGCCTTGGCTTTTGCGAGCAAGCGAGCGCGAACGGCAGCAGGTGAGTAGTTCATGAGGCAAGTGCTTCTAGATAGGGGCGCATTACATTTTGTACACGGCACAGCTTGCTGAAGTGCCAAAGCTCATCCATGGTCACGCGCTTGGACGCCCAAGCTTGCTTTAGTGCCTCAAGTGCAACATCCAGCCCAATCTTGTTCCTGAATTTAAAGCAATCTGTGATCGTTTTGGGAATGCTGGTGATCTTTATCTCAACGCCATCAATTTTCTGTTTCATGACTCCGTCAGTCATCGTTTCCCCGCCGAAGCGAACGACATGCAGCGGTGGGTAAGACATTTTCGGGATGCGGTCCTTGTTGCCCACGGCTATCCACACCTCATGCGGGGCTTGTGTGGTCAATCCGTGAAACGACAGGGCTGACAGCAGGCAGACTAGCGTTTTGGGGT